>JAISCL010000225.1 GCA_031265585.1 Tannerella sp.
TATAAACCACAACCTTTCACCAAACGAAAATTTGTAGTGCACAAATCGGAATTTGAAAAAATGGACTTGACCGATTTACAGCTTTTTATAACCTGATAGGTTGCAACTTGGGGTAAGGATTTTTATGCCTTTTCTCCGGAAAAATATATGCAATATACAACTGCTATTGTTTCTATTCGGAATCCGTTCCGGAAATTGTTTGTTAGAGTTTTATTTTATATTCTACGCCCAGGAGTATTGCGTTCGGGTCTTTTCCGGAAGTATGCCGGTCGAAGCGGATGAAGAAGTCCAGGTGATCCGTGCGGTTCAGGCGCCAGGATGCGCCAGCCTGGTAACGGATGCGGGTGGGCGTGTTGCTTTCGGGGTCGTTCAGATCGTTGGACAGTTCGCAGGAGAGGAACGGTTTCCACGGCGAACCCCAGATGGAGTATTCCGCCTGGATGCGGTTTTTTAGAACATGCCTAGGGTTTACTCTGTATGAACCGCGGTTTTCGTCGCGGAAAGTGCTTTGCAGGCGTCCGCGCCATGAGAGGGTGAAGGGGGCGACGGTTTCCCTGTACAGGACGTTCAGGTAGATGCGATGCCGCGGTTCGTAGAGGTAATCGTTGTTGTAGAGGTATATAAAAGCGTAGTGTGCGCCTATTTTCAGCCTTTTGTCGGCGAGCGCGCAGTCTGCTCCGATAGCGGTTACGGAACGGTCGAAGCCTGTGCTGTTGCTGATCAGACGGACTTCTTCCTCCACGGAGAGGCTGAAGAAACGGCTGCACTCCTTTTCCAGCTCGAACGCAAAGGCGGCGCCGCCGTTCGTTTCCTTCCGGCTCTGGGCGGATGACGCGGCGGCGAGGAGGGAGAGGAGCAGGGCGAAAACGTTACGGAAAGCGCGTGATGCTGTCGATGGTGTTGATTTCATCCGAAGCGGCTTTATAATAGATTTTCAGATAGGCGGCGTCGCGCAGGAAGTCGATGTGCCCGACTTCGACCTTTGTGATGTCCAGGCCGGTGCGCTGCTTCAGGTCGGCCAGCATCTCACTGTATTTCGCCGGATGAATCAGGGCGATTTTCTCGTAGAGTATGACTTTGGCGGACGTGTGCTTGAGGAGCTTGTTGCTTTCAAGCAGCCAGGTGACCAGGATGAACAGCAGGTTGGCAACCGCTACCGACACGTGCGGAACGTCCATCGACAGTCCGTTCACAACGGAAATGCCGATGATGACGAACAGATAGGTCATCTCGCGGATCTGCACCGTTTCCGTCCGGTAGCGAATCATTCCGAAGATGGCGAAAAGCCCCAGCGCGAAGCCGATTTGCATGGGGATGCTTTGCAGCAGGAACAGCAGCAGGAAGACAGTCACGCTGAAAAGCATGAACGTAAAATAATAATCCCTGCGCCGGCTTTTGCGGTAATAAAAGAACTGGATAATAATCCAGCAGACAAGGAGGTTGAAGGCGAAGCGCAGCAGCAGCATCCAGAAGTTGGAGGCGTCAAACACGTCCACATTCATGAAGGTAAGGCCTTTTTCAGCCAGTTCGGCGGCATGTTCGGCTGCAATTCCGGGGTCGTAATCGGACTGTATCATCGGTTTAATGTGTTATTTTAGTTATGGAAATCCATGTGCTTTTGAAGCGGTTGTACTTGAGCCGGGGGTTCGTGAGGACACTTCCCATGCAGTATTTGCTGAAGGAACGCGGATGGATGCGCAGCCGGCACAGGGCGTCGCGGAACGGGGACGGCTGGCGTCCGGCCTGTTTCAGTTCAAGAATCATGAGGTTGTCCACCTGCGTTTCGCTGCCGGTGACGTGGTTCAGGAACGAGAGGTTCAGGTCGACGGTGACCCGTTCGGATTCGTTATTGTTTACCAGCGTAATCCGGTCGAAACGGTTGGAGAGCGCGGGCTGCAGGCTGTCGGCGGCGAACGCGGCGTTCTCGTTCAGGAAACGTATGTGACTCTCCCCGAGATCGGCAACGGAGCGGATGCAGGGGAGGTGGATGGGAATGCGGATTTTGCCGGTTCGCCCCCGGTTGTTCTTGTTTTTTATTTCGAGAAATGAAATGCCGGAATCCTCGTATGTACGGATGCGGATTTTTTGCCGGTTCATCCGGCCGTTGTGATGCATGACGAACAGGTCGAAACCGGGCGTATCCAGGTACTGGGTGCGGTACGGGGCGATGCGCCGGTCGCCGTCCGCCTGTATTTTGAAATGGGGCGCAACGTCTTCCATCAGTTGCCGGAAAAGCAATGCGGGCGCCGCAAACTTGCAGTCGATGCGGTTCATGAGGCGGACGCCCTGCATTTCGGCCAGCGTGACGGGCGTCATTCCGTCCAGCACGGCGGCGGCTGCGCTACTGATAGGAATATTCATACACTTTGGTGGAATAGAGTTTGCCGTCCGGGTTGTAGTTGTACTGGATTTTCTTCCGCCCGTTGGCGAGATATTCGTACTTGCGTATCCGCCAGAGCTTGTTTTTGTCGTTGTAGACGTTTTCGCGGATACACCTGCCGGTTTCGTCGTATTCAAACGTGATGCGCTCGCGCTGTCCGTAGACGGCGTACTCGATTTCCTCCAGCTTGTAGCCGTTTTCGTCCCAGACGGTCAGGTGGTCGACCCACTGCCGCCGGCCCTTTGCATCGGCGTTCATTTCTTTTACCACCAGGTTTTTGCGGAACTCCCGCTTTTCTTCCGGCGTCAGGTAGGGCGTCTGCGCCTGCGAGGCGGCGGGCGGATTTGCCGGTTCCTGCCCCCGCACCGTCACTGACAGGAGGAGAGCCGCCCATACGAGGATGCACAGTTTTGTGCATGGATGTAAAAATTCATAATTCATAATTCAAAATTTATTTACACGGATACAGATACCCGGAACGTTTCCGGGACGGTATATATTTTTCCCGTTTCCTCGATTCGGATTACTTCGGAAGCGATGACAGTTACTTTTTCGGTGTACCGGTCTTCGTCTTCCACCGAGATGACGTAGTCGCCGGGCAACAGTTTCTGGAAGATGAAGATGCCGTTTTCGCCGGCGCGGATATCGTCGAACGAAGCGACCTCGCCGGCGTGCCGGATATACACGCGCACGCCCACGCCGGGGCCTTCGTCGCGGTACGCCCCGTTGTGATAGTAGGTGGCATAGATTGAACCCTGTATCATGGCCGTCCCGTAGGCTTTCCCACCGTGTATGTAAATGTCGCCGGCCCGGTTATGGCCTTTGCCGACGGTCACTTTCTCCGTCTCGCCGACCTTATGCCCGTCGGCAAAATCGGAACAGGCATAGACGATGTAGTCGCCTCTGCGCAGGTAATCGAAGCGGTACAGTCCGTTCTGATCCGTTTTCACATCGTCGCCGTAGAAATCATTTTCCCTGTCACCGAAAATCAGGTAAACATCTTCCCGCACAGCCGGAAACGTGTCCGTATGAAATGAGAAATTATCATCCTGGTGGATTACCTTATACACATACCCCTCCAGCGAGGAGGAGCCTCCCAGACCTTCGTCCCTGTTACAGGAGGCAAGCATAAATGCTGTCAGCATTAATAAAAAATACATTTTCATAATCATATCACAATTGAATATTTTTACCTGCTTTAAAAGCTTTGCCCACAATACCGCCCAGCCGACAGTAATTTGCTCCCATAAACACCATCGGGTTGACTTTCGCCGGATCCGGCTTGCCGTCCGTCAGCGCGTTTTCGTTTGCCCAGGTTTCAAGCAGGTCGCCAAAAAACACTTTGAAGCCATAGACATCCACCGTTTTGAATACTTTGCAGAGAAAGCCGGGTGAACACGCGGAAATCAGCGGCGCCGTTCCGGTTTCGCCGTAGAACACATCAAACACCGACGATTTATCGGTTTCTTTTGCGGAAACCATGCCGCAGTAATCCGTTTTTTCCAGTAATTCAACGGAAAGGATATTGACGCTGAAATAGCCGGTTTCGATGATGCCGCGCGTTGTTTCATGCGCTTCATTCAGCGAAATGCTGAGAACCGGCGCGTGGCAGACACAGCCACCTGCGCCTGCGGTACAGAAATTCGATTTTCCGTCAACTGTTGCGCCAATCAGCATAACGGGAAAAGGTCCGAATGGGTAATTATTGATTTTAATATTTTTCATCACTGTCAGGATAAGCTTGTCATTTCTTCCACCGCGCAAATGTAATACTTTTTTTTCCTTTTTTAATATCTGGTAATTACAAATTATTCTTAAAGTGATAAAAGTCCATGAATTTATCCCAAAATGTCCATTAGTGCATTGATTTCTGCCGGAAGTTCCGGGAGTCTGTCCCCACGTTGGGACGCCCTGCCGGAAGCTCCGGGAACCCGTCCCCACGAGGGGATACCCTGCCGGACGCTCCGGAAACCCATCCCCACAGTTGGAAACCTTCTAATGGATATTTTGGGTTTATAGCGTAAACGCCTTTGACGTACCGCCGGCGTATGTGCCGCCGGTATTGTAGCCGTTCGCGGTCGTTCCTCCGCTGACGTTTCCGCCGGTCAGCAAAGTGTAGGAGCCGGCGACAAGGCGGGGGTCGGAAAACACGACGATGACGGTCGTTCCTGACGTTGCGCCTGCTATCACGGGGATGTTGAACAGCAACAGCGCTTCGCCGGCTGCGTTTCGGATGCCGATGGCGCTGCCCGCTGCGGCCTGGATGCGCACGGAGCGCTGAGCGCCTGCAGGCGTTGTCATAGACATGCCGCCGTGCGTGCCGACGATGATGCCGCCGTTGACCTGGAAGTTGCGCTCGGAGTCGAAGGCTTCACCGTCTCCGCGTACACCGTTAGCGATGGTCAGTCCGCCGTTGACAGTCAGCGGGCCGTTGCTGTCTATGGCGTCCTGTCCCGATGCGGCACAGAAGATATTTCCGTTGTTGATGACGATGGCTGTCGCGGCGTTGATGCAGTCGTCGTACGTGTGGATGTTGATGTTACCGCCGTTTACCGTGAGGATCTTTTTGCTTTCAAGTCCTTCGCCTCCTTCGGATTTTTGCGTGCAGTTGACGACGATTGTTCCGCTGTTCAGGGTCATGTCGCCTTCGCTCTTGATGGCTTTCGGATTCGCATAGTCCGTGCCGTTGTCACCGAAGCCGCCGCCGCCGGGACGTCCGCCCATCCCACCGCCCGCGCTGCCGGAGACGAGAAAGCGTTCGCCGGAAGTGCCGACGGTCAGCACGAGGTCTGCATTGTTTGCGCCCGCGACGCCGATGACAAGCGCGCCGTCGGCATTGATTCCCTTGCCGCCCGCGCCCGAGCTGTGGCAGGTGATATGTCCTCCGAGCAGAGAAATATTTTTATTACTCTTGATGCAGGTCGCCGTGTAAGAATCCGGCTGTCCGGCTTCGGTGGTGTAAATTTTTCCGTCGCCGGCGGTTGCGATGTCGAGCGCGCCGCCGCTAATCACGATGTCGCCGTCGGCCGAGAGGCCCTTGCCTCCGTCGGCTGTGCTGCGGCTTTCTATCCGGACGATTCCGCCGGTGACCGCAATGTTGCCGTCGCTTTTGATGGCCGTGCAGTAGGAAGGGTCGTAGCCGCTGCCGACGGGTTCGAGCACCGTGGCACCGGAGGTGAGGATGGAAATGTCGCCGCTGTGGATGCATATGTCGGCCTTGCTGCTGATTCCCTTGGACTGCGCGCCGGCGACGTTCATCTCAATGCGCCCGCCGCTGACGGTGATCCCGGCGTCCGCCTTCACGCCTTTCGTGTCGTCTGCGCGGGAATTGATGTAAATGTTCCCGCCCTTGAGCATGGCCGTTCCGACGCCGGCGTCTATACCGTCTCCGACCGCGACAATGTCGAGCGAGCCGCCGGATATTTCGAAACCATCCTCGGCATGAAGTCCGTCGGATGCGGCTGAAGGAATGACGATGTCGCCGCTGCGCACGGTGATGCTTTTCTTGCTGCTTGCGATGGCATGCTTTGCCGAGCCGGTGATGTCGAGCCTGCCGTAGCCCTCAAATTCGAGCGAGCCGCTTTTGCTGATAAGCGTGGCGTTCTCTTCGTTGGACGAGTGGTCGGATAATATGCTGTTTCCTTTCAGTTCGACGACGGTGACGCCTTCATTCTTTGTAATCTGGACGGGCGGCAGCTTAGAGGCGGAGGCGATGGATGCGCTGTTCAGCGTGATGCGGAGCGTATTCGGGACGTCGGCATTGTTCTGGATTTTTAGCGAACCATTGTCCGTTGCGCCTGAAACAAAGTATTCGACGGTTGCCGTCGCGGAGGAAGCGATGGTGACGTGCGCCCCACTTTTGGTCGCCGTGACGCTGCCGTCGGAGGGCAGATTGCCAATCGTCGCGTCGTTGCCGGAGAAGACGATGTTCACGGCGTTTGCGTTGATTGTGATGGCCTGCAGGGTGATGTTCAGGGAGGTTAAATCGGCGCTGTTCACTGTGATGTCGGGAAGGATTCCGGTCTCGTATCCGTCGAGCGTGGCGATGATGCTGTACGCGCCCACCGAGATGCCGCCAATCGAATAGGCGCCCGAAGCGTCGGTCGTGGCGGCCTGTCCGATGTAGGTGTTGTCGCCGGTCTTTTTGACCTGTACCGATGCGCCCGCCGCGGCGCTGCCGTTGGGTTTGGTTACGATGCCGCTCACGGTGTATGTCGGGACTGTAATTTTTTGCAGCACAATCGCGTCGGCCGTCACATCGGCGCCGGTTACTTTTATTTCGTTGATAGCACCCGTTTCGTATCCGTTCAGCGTGGCTACGATTTGATAGCTGCCCGTGCCTACTCCGGTTATGACGTATTCGCCGGCTGCTCCGACCGGCGATTCTCCCGCATTGCTGCCGTCGGCGATTTTCACAAGCGTGACCGATGCGCCCGCCGCCGCGCCGCCGTCGGATTTCGTCACCGTGCCACCAATGCTGAACACCTGCGGCGCGTCTTCCTGCAAACTGTCCGACTTGCCGCAGGAAAACAGCATGATACATGCGATGGCGATACTGCCCATTACTGAAGATATTGTCTTTGTTGCCATGAAAATAACATATTATAAGTTTGATGTAAAGATAGGGAGGTGACAGGGCCGAGGCAAATAATTATTGTGAACGGTGGAAATGTCGTGGTAAACGGCGTCTTTATGTGAATATCTGCGTGCTTAAAAACATGTTTGCATAAGCAGTTTCGGCTTTTCCCGTTTACCGGCTCTTATGTTTTTTTGTCTTTTGGTATCCATGCTCCGATCTTTCAAACACTCTTCGGAGTTCCGAACTCAGATTTTGGTGCTCCTCGCTGAAAAGATTTTTTAATCCTCCCGTTTCAGCGCTTCCATTTGCTCCAGGAAATCTCTTCGGTAGCTTCTGCCGACGGGGATCCGCTTGCGGTCGGTGACGACCTGTTCGCCGTTGAAGGACTTGATTTTGCCGACGGCGACGATGAACGACTTGTGGACGCGGACAAATTCCGTCGCGGGCAGAAGGCGCTGAACTGCTTTCATCGTCATGAGCGGCATGTAGGTTTTGTCGGGCGTGACGATTCGGACGTAGTTGTCGAAAGCCTTGATGTAGAGGATGGAATGAAGCGGCAGGCGGACGTTGCGGTAGCTGCACTTGAACGAAACGGTCCGTTCGCTGCCGCCGGACGACTGTTCGGGGACGTCCTTTTTCTGCGACGCGAGGAAGCGTTCTTCCGCCTTGTTGCAAGCTTTCAAGAAGCGTTCGAAGCTGAAGGGCTTGAGGAGGTAGTCGGCAACGTCCAGTTCGAAGCCTTCGACAGCATATTCGCGATGCGCGGTCGTGAAGATGACCAGCGTGTCCTTCTTCAGCGTCTGCGCGATGCGGATGCCGGAGACGTCGGGCATGCGGATGTCCAGGAAAATCAGGTCGGGCTGCATGGAATGGATGTACGAGATGCCGTCCAGCGGGTCAGTATATGTGCCCAGCAGCCGGATGGACGGTATCTGGCTGCAATAGCGCTCCAGCAGCTTCAGCGCCAGCGGTTCATCGTCAATTGCGATACATCTCATTTTCTATGCCAGGTTGATTTGAAGTTTTACATGAAAAGCCACGCTGTCGGCGCCGGTTGCCAGCGAGTGTCGTGCGGGATAAGCCAGTTCCAGCCGTTTGCGGATATTCTCCAGTCCCACGCCGGCGGAAAGATTCCGGTCGTTCATGCCGGAAACGATTGAATTGTCGCATGTAAATTCCAGCAGTCCGCGTTCAATTTCCACGCAGATGTGGATGAAACAGTTGACGTGGGCGCTTATCCCGTACTTAAAAGCGTTTTCCACGAAGGGCACAAACGTGAGCGGCATAATCGTTCCTTCCCTGAAATCGCCTTTCAGTTGAAACCGCAGCTCGAATTTCTCCGATGCACGCAGACTCTGGAGATGAATGTATTCTTCCATCATTTTCACTTCCTTTTCCAGCGGGATGCGGTTCCGGTTGCTTTCGGTCGTCACGAAGCGCAGGAAACCGGAGAGCGACAGGATGGCTTCCGGCGCCTTGCTGTCCTGGCTCAGTGCCAGGTAGTAGATGCTGTTCAGGCAGTTGAACAGGAAGTGCGGGTGAATCTGCGATTTCAGGAACGACAGTTCCGCCTGTACCATCGAGTTTTCCAGTTCCTGCAGGCGCTGCTTCTCAGCATACCATTGCGAACCGGCTTTCAACCCGGTGCTCACGATAAAAACGACCAGGAACTGGCTGGAACGGGAATACAGCCCGTAGTGCCTGAAGAGGCCGAACGGCATCATCCGTCCACCGTCCCGCGGTTGAAAATCCGGCCGCCGCAGCAGCATGTCTTCTCTGAAAGGCAGTTCGGATACAAAATAATGATGAAAGACGGCTGGGATGACAAAGCAGAACAGCACGTATGCCGCAACCGTAACGCCCAGAAAAAGCACAATCCGTTTCTTCGACAGAAAACGCGGCACAAAAACCTGTCCGTTCAAATAAAAATAAGCCACCAGAAACAGGTACCCCGTCACAAACATCCAGGGAAACAGATTCCTCGACGGATGCTCCGTCCCGTTAATCAGCGGCGCCGTGATATAAATGAAAAGCGCCCATCCGGCCAGATGGAAAACTGCAAGCAACGCTTTCTTATTTTTGGATGACAGGGCGTACATGTTTTTTTGTTGCAAATATATATGAAATTTTTGAATTTATACGCAGAGGCGCCAGGGAGTCTGTTTCAGAAATTTTGCAATCGCTTAATCTCTTGCCTGATTTCTTCAACCACTTCTTTATTGGCGATTTCCCCGTCTAACCTAAAAACTACAAACACTTTTCCGCCAAACGTTTCTTCAAAATCGGAAAAACCGGCTTTCATGCGTTCGGTGGCAGAATAGTTGCCGAAATTGGCTTTTGCCGTAACAGGTTTTATCTGAATACCCAAGGCTTTGTCGCCGACTTTAGCCGTGTAGTCAATATCGCCGGCATGGTCGAGTTCCATGTCGCTTTCCTCAAATGTTATTTCGGGAAAGATTTTTGCCAGTCCGTCATTGACAACAGATTTTTCACGCAAGAAGCCATCGAAAGTACGGTTTATAGTCAAATTGAAAATATAATCAATGCAATCCTGCAAAGTAAGTTGCCTGAATGCGGCTTCCCATTCGGGAATAACCACTTCGGTAATCTTTTCGTAAAGCCGCTCGCCTAATTCGTGCAAATTTTCCCTGATGATTTTTGTTTTCGTTTTTGCTTCCGTACAGGCATTTTCAAAATACCATTGTTGCCAGTCTTCAATGGTCTGCGGCTGACATTCGCGAATTAATGCCATGACTGCGCCGACTTTGCCGGGGCGGGAGAATCGGTATGTCTGGCAGATGTAATTGAGAACTTTCTCTTTTTTGCCGAAATCGAGGGAATGTTTGTTTTGTTTCATAATGTCATATTATTGCTATCCTTCAAATTCAAATAGAAAATCGTCATCTCGTTCTTTACGATAACTTTTTTTTTCTAATAACTCTTTGAATGGAGGTATATTACGGATATCAAAATCTTTAATTAATAACTTTGGATTAATATTATGAATCATTCTATAATGAGAAAAAAACTGATTCTTGTTATCACCTTCTTCCTCCCACTTTGCACCGTATCCCGATAACCAATTATAATATTACTCAAGTTTCCCACCCTTCATTTACCGTTATTTCAGCCGGTTTTTTTCTTTGAAAAGTTGGCCGCACCAAGGTTTTAACATGAGCCTGAAGAATGTTAATCATGCCGTGAATCTGTT
>JAISCL010000304.1 GCA_031265585.1 Tannerella sp.
TGTCTGTTTGTTTTCATAAAAACTCCTTTTTGAGGAGAAAAACGAAGCAGGCTTGAGTTGAACAAACCAGATGTATTCCTTTTGAATCAACCAAATTTATTGCTTGCGGATTTTAGGAATTACTTAAATTGAATAAAAATGAAAACAAAAATGAAATTCAGATTTTTAGCGGCGATGATGATTGCCACGGCAGTGTTCACCTCGTGCGACCCGAAAGATGACCCCATTGACACGGGGACAGAACAGGACGCCGACATCGTTGCTTTCTCTTTCGACGGCATCGACGGCAAGGCAACGATTGACAGGGCGGCATTTACCGTAACCGCCAAAGCCGGCGAAACGGTGGACTTGACCGCTGTTGTGGCGGAGTTCACCCTCTCAAAAGGCGCAACCGCTAAAGTGGGCAATACCGCGCAGGTAAGCGGCGTGACGGCAAACAATTTCTCCGGCCCTGTAACCTACAGGGTAACATCGGGAGACGGACTGACGGCGAACGACTGGACGGTAACAGTGGTGATTGAAAAAAAACCGGTCGAAGCGGTCATGCAGGATATGGCGCTGACAGGTACGGTATATGATACCGGCGGAAATCCGCTCGGCGGGGTATCTGTCGTCACTGGTACGCTCAGCGCCACTACCGGCAACGACGGGAAATTTATGTTCGAAAAGGCGGGAACGGTTGACAGGCGCGCCATTATCTGCTTTTCGAAAAGCGGATACTTCACCCTCACCCGTTCGGGGCTGAAAGAAGATGAAATGACAGTCCATGCCGTTCTCAAACGGAAAGGGAACACAGATGCAAGTCTGCAGACTTCGTTTAACGCCGGCGAATCCAAAACGCTCTCGGTTGGCGGCATGAAAGCGCAAATTCCCGCTTCGGCGCTGGTGAAGGCAGACGGTACGCCCTATTCGGGAAGCGTAACCGCCGATATGCTTTACCTCGACCCCAATGACGGCGATTTTGCCGAAACAATGCCGGGAGGCGACCTGGCTGCTATCCGTTCGGACAATAGCGAAACGCAACTGATTTCTTACGGAATGACAGAAATAACACTGACCGACGACGCTGGAAACCCCCTGCAACTGCAGGACGGAGCAAGCTCCGAACTCGCATTTCCCATTCCCGCAGGCATGGAAAACAACCCGCCTGCTACGATTCCGCTATGATCGTTCGACGAAGAACGCGGCATCTGGGTAGAAGAAGGCCGGGCTACGCTGCAAGGCAATGTATATGTGGGCAGCGTAACGCATTTCTCATGGCACAATCTCGACGTGCCTGCCGAGCGTGTGACCATTCGGGAAAAAGTTACCGACTGCGAAAACAACCCCGTATCCTACGTGAAAATAACCGTCGAACAGACTGCAGCCGTAACGAACAGTAAGGGCGAATACAGCGTGTTTGCTCCCTCGAATACGCCTGTTACGGTAAAGGTGAAAAGCGAAGATTATGGCAGTTACTCGCCCGAAGTATCGCACAATGTGCCGGGCAAACCGGGTGGAACAGTCGTAACGCAGGACATCAAATTGCCATGCCGCACGCAGGAACCGGGCGACGAATTCGTATTCGCTATTGATAAAGCCTCCGTCACCTACCTCATGGATGGCGGGGAAGTGATTATCACCTTCGATAACTACGGCAAACGGATGTGCATGGACTTCAATTACGGAAAGGATGATCATGCGGTAACAATCTTCGACGGGCTGGCACAACTCTATACCTTTGGTGCAGCCGGATTCTGGATGGATTATCCGTATGAAGGAAATTCTACAGAGAGGCTTTTCGGCGCATTCATTTACGACGAAGCGCTTGTATCACAGATACCCGGCTATGCAGCCCTCCCCGGCGAAACCATCGCCGGCAAATCGTGCAAAGTCTTTTCCTGCACTGATCCCGAGAATCCCGGCTGCACGTATAAAGCAGGCACATGGAGCGGCTTGGTTATGCTGGCCGACAGCTCCTGCGAGGGCGTTATCATGGTTGCCACAAACGTTAACTTAAACGTTCCGGCAAATGCTTTTACCAAAACGATGAATATATTTTAGCCGTGAATGAAGGATTTCAAAGAAAATGAAACCTTCAAAAAGCGTTCTTTGACATATTGGTTTATATATTTACAGATAGCCTGCAGGCACGACAAGCGTTTGACTGTCGAGCGGCAACAATTTGTCGTACAAACAGACAATCGCTCCCTTGCCTGCAGGCAATCCCAGACGGGCAAGCATGTCGAAATGCTTCACATCGCCGGTCTTGGGCGAGGCGGTACGTTTGATTTCGACCGGATAGAACAAACCGTTGCGTTCGATAAGCAGGTCGATTTCTTTTCCGTCTCTGTCGCGGTAAAACCAGGCGTTGGGCGTCAATCCGTTATGACGGTAACTTTTCATGATTTCGGAAATGACGTACGTTTCGAGCATTGCGCCGCTCATTGCGCCGTTCGACAGGGTTTCTACCGTTTCCCAGCCGCTCAGGTAGCAACACAAACCGGTATCCGCAAAATACAGTTTGGGCGTTTTCAGGGCGCGATGGGCAATATTGTTGTGATAAGGCGGTAGCAGGAAAATCAAACCCGATGTCTCCAGTATCGAAATCCAGGATTTGACGGTGTTGGTGCTCACTCCAACGTCCTTTGCCATATCGTTGTAGTTGAGCAACTGTCCGGTACGCGCCGCTGCCACTCTCACAAAGGTGATAAAACGGTGTTCGTCGCTGATTTGTACCAACTGGCGAATGTCGCGTTCGATATAGGTTTTCAGGTAGGACGAGTAAAAAAGCATTCGGTTGACAGCAGGATTGGCATGTAATTCGGGAAAGGAACCCCGTAAAACAGAGTCGTACAGCGAGTGAATATCCAGCGCGGGACGACTGTCGGGCGTCAAAGTGTCGGGAAGAAAAGGCACACTGTCCATTCCATTTTTCTCGGATTGCGACAAACCCTGCAATTCCAGAATGGCAACCCTTCCCGCAAGACTTTCCGACACATCCCGCATCAGGTTGAACTGCTGCGAGCCTGTGAGCCAAAACATACCCTTCCGGCGTGTTTTGTCCGCTTCCATTTTGATATAGGGAAAAAGTTCCGGCGCATACTGGATTTCATCGATAAACAATGGCGCTTTATAAGTCTGGAGGAAAAGATGCGGGTCGTTTTTCGCTAGCATCCTTGTCTGCGGGTCATCCAGTGTAACATACGTTCGCGACGACTCCTTACAGTGTTCAAAGACAGTCGTTTTACCAACCTGACGGGGACCCGTTATCAGGACAGCCGGAAAAGTCGCTGTCGCTTCATGAATGATTTTCGATAAAGTGCGTTTGATATACATAAAACTGTTTGTTATTAATATTACATAAAACTCCGGCAGATTTGCAGTCACGCTGCAAATCTGCCGCAAAGTTAGCAGAAAATTCTCGAACTGTCAAAGAAATATTGGTTTACGGGTGCAATTGGCTACGCCGAACTTTGCAGCGTCAATCCGTTTATGCGGACAGATGTGAAAACAAAAATGAAATTCAAACCGTCAGTATCGCTGCTAAGGGATAAAATAAATAAGCTGTAACAGTCTTCCGCTGTCCCGTCAGAGCCTGCCCCGAGCGTAGCCGAGGGGGACAATATGTTGGTAGAAAACGGAAATCGTCATCATCTCCGCCGTCCCTGTCGGAGATTCCCGTCATAATGTATGAAGTCTTTTCCCTCGCCGCAAATGATCGCTGTCGGCGGCTAATTCTTTTTTTGAGGTGCTATTATCCGGTTGGAATCGGAGCCAATTCCGAACAGAAACAGTGTTTCTGATCGGAGAACAGGGGATCTCCGCTGTCCCTGTATGGTAGCGCCTCAAAAAAAGAATTAGCCGTATTTAAAGTTTCGGGACGGTTCGCAGGATGCCTTTGTCGCCGATGACGAAGGTGGTTTTGTTTTTGATCAGGAGGCCGCGGCCCAGGACTTTTTCGAAGTTTTCTTTGTTGTCGACATTTATGGCTATTACTTTTCCGCCATAGAAGGCTGTTATGTCCGGGAAGACGGTATGGCCGACGATGATCCGTTTTGCCTGATATTTCTTTAACAGTCTGTCCAGGATGTCGATGTGCAAGGGATTGTATTTTTCATCGTTCCGCACCATTCCGCGATACCAGACCGGCCCCTGGTTGCCGTACAGAAACTTTGTCGGTTCGGAACGGTCGTTGCGCTGCTGTTTTGTCATAAACAGCGCTTTACTCATTTCCTCATTTACCAGGGGAAGCGACAGGTTTTCATTCAGAAAGTCTTCACCCAGGCCGGCATGGACGAACAGGTCGTCGCCAATCACCGTGACTGTATTGCGTGTTCCCAGCCAGCGTCCCAGTTCGGTTGAGGCGGAGAAAAAATCTTCACAGTTCATCCCCAGCCGTTCGGACAGATCCCGGTACAGTTTGTCCGTATATCTCAGATCGCCGGACAGTACCATCGCTTCGTGGTTTCCCAGCAGAAACGAGACCTTCCCGCCGGCCTCTTCCGCCTCCTGTTCCAGTTTATAGATCAGCCAGAAAAGGGGCAGGACATCCTGGCCACGGTCAAAAACGTCTCCATTCACCATCAGGTGGTTTTTCCCGAATATCCATTCGCAGTTCCCGTTTATCACGTTATTTCCGTGCAGGACGCTGATAAAACAGTCCAGGTCGCCATGCGGGTCGGAGAGGACAAGCAGTTTTTCCGGCTGCCGGCATTTCCAGTCCGGGCGGGACACGGGATGCAGCTTTACGTCAAACCGGCGCTTTCCCGAACGGGAGACAACCCGGAACGAAAAGTCCGGCGGCGCCTGCCCGTACAGCGTATCGTTCAGGTTCCCGGCCGTATCAACGGAAAGAACCCGCATGCCGCCACCGGGCGGATAAAAAATATAAGGCCCGTCGGCAAGGCGCCGCTCAGCCGCGACGCTGTCTTTTTCCTGCGCATTTAACAGGGAGAAGAACGGAAAGAACAGGAAGAAGAAAAGCAAGTATTTCGGAGAAATCATCATTGTATCTGTTTATGGGATGTTAAAAGAATAATCCGCCGGCCCGGGTCAGCAGGCCGGCGGATCAAAAAAATACCTCTGCCTGTTAAAAAAAATTTCAGTTCCCGTAACCCGGATTCTGTACCATGTTCGGGTTTACGGTCATTTCACCACGTGGAATCGGCATCAGTATTTTATAAAAATCACGGTTGAAGGTCCGCGTTTCGGCAGTCAGCAGTGCGGACGTATGGGAGGCTCCCTTGCGTTCGATGGTCTGATTGTTGCGCATTGCGTCGAACAGGCGGTGTCCTTCTCCCACGAGTTCTTTCCGGCGCTCGTTCAGCACTCTTTCGAGCGTCATGTCGTCGGCCGTTACGGATTTTTCCGGATTGGCGCGGCTGACGATTGCGTTCAGGTATCCGGCGGCGTTTTCCCGGTCATTCAGCTTGACGGCCGCCTCGGCAGCGATCAGGTAGGCTTCGGAAATGCGCAGGATCGGGATGTTGGATACTTTATAATCGGGAGCGGCATATTTTTGCAGATAGGAGCGGTTGGTCGCATACCGTTCGATGATCTTGCGGCGCACATCGTCTTCGTCTTCATCAATGAGGCTCAGGTAGTCCGAGCTGATGCTCAAATCGTCATAGCCGGAGCGGTGCATCAGGTAACTTATAAATTCGTTGGCGTCGGAGATCTCGTCCGCAGAATTATAGATTACATAAAAGTATTCGGATCCGGTCTGCTGGCTCCACGCCTTCGGATATTCCGCGTTTGTGAACAGCTTGAAAGAGGTTCCCTCCGCCTGTTTCAGCAGGTCCGCAGAAACTTCGTAGGCCTTCGCATTATCGCCCCTGTACAGGTAAGCGCGGGCCAGCAGCAAGCGGGTGGCAAACCAGTTCAACTGGCCGTCGTTCCTTGCTTTCGAGATAAGTCCGGAAGCGTCTTCCAGGTCTTTGATCACCTGTGCATAGACTTCGGCCACCGTATTGCGCGCCGGTTTCGCATCGTTGGAGAGGCTTTCCGTCACGACCGGCACGCCGGGTGAGGCGCCGTTATCCTTCGTATAGGGCATGCCGTATATTTTCACCAGGTCGAAATGGGACATCGCCCGCATGGTCAGCGCCTGGCCGCGGATATTGTTAAACTTCGTCTTTTCCGAGTCGGTGGCCGTATATTTATCCGTAAAGGAGATGATGTTATTGGCATTGCGGATGGCCTTATAGGGGAATGACCAGAAATTGGAGGGCGCATCCACGGCGTTGAACAGGAAGAGGTAATATTTCGCCACGCGCTTGGAGTCGCCGCGGGTCTGCATGTCTTCACTCTTCGCATCGCCATAGTAGGTAAAACGCGCGCCGTAATACTGGTATTCGCGGTAGAGGTCATAAATGCCGTTCAGGGCATACTCGGCTTCGGTCAGCGTAGTCAGGCTCTTTTCCGTTTCGGCGGAGGTTTGCGGAACCATTTCGTCCAGCCAGTCGTTGCCGCAGCCGGGAAAAAGAAACACGGTTACTGTCAAAAATAAAAATATATGTTTCATTGTCTTTTGTTTTAAGTTAGAATTTAACATCAACCCCGAATGTAAACGTTTTCATCTTGGGGGATTCGAAATAATATTCTCCATTGCGCGGGATTTCCGGGTCATAGCCGTCGTAGGCGGCCCATGTCAGGAGATTCGTCCCGGAAAAGAAGAAACGCACCTCCTGTCCGGGCAGGGAGAAGCCGACGGTCAGGCTTTTCAGCCGGAGATGGTCGCTGGAATGGATGCGCCTCGAATTGACCACGCTGGCCATGCTGTACGGATTGCCGACCATAAACATTTCGATATCCGTCACATCTCCCGGCTGTTTCCAGCGGTCGCGGTAAAGCGTCTGGATAGCGCCCTTTTCGGATTTCCCGGCATGTTCCACCTTGCTTGCGCCGTAATCGTAGGAATAGCCGCCCAGGGTATAGGTAAACAGGAAATTCAGGTCAAACCACTTATATTTTAATGTATTCGACCAGCCTCCGCTCAGCTTCGGATCGGGGCTTCGGTACATTATATAATTCGCCTCGCCGGCATCTTCGGTCATCGTCCGGTCTCCCGGTTTTTCCGGGTCGTTGACGTAATAGCGGGGGTAGCCCGTTTCCGGATTGATCCCGGCAAATTCCTTCACGTAATACTGGTAATAGGAATGTCCGACTTTGCGGATATAATAGGAGCCGACAATTTCTTCCTGTCCTCCCAGGTCTACGATTTTGTTTCTGTTATGTCCGAAATTCAGCGACGAGGTCCATGTGAGCGTTTTGCTGCGGATGATGTCGGCATTGATATCCACTTCGACGCCGGTATTTTTCACTTCGCCGATATTCGTAAGGATGGAGCTGAAGCCGGTCACCATCGACAGGTCCATATCCATCAGCAGGTCGGACGTTTTGCGCTGATAAAATTCGACCGTCGCTCCTACGCGGTCAAACAGCCTGAAGTCGACGCCGATATTCATATTGTAATTCTTTTCCCATTTCAGGTCTCTGTTTCCCAGTTGCGTTTCGATCAGGCCCGGTTTGGAATTATAGGGATAGCCGAAACCGACCAGATCCATGTATCCGTAATAGTCCGAGGGCAGCGTCCCGTTACTGCCGTAGGAGACGCGCAGCCGGAGATCGGACAGGATCGGGCGGATACTTTCCATAAACGCTTCCGAAGAAACCCTCCAGGCGCCCGAAGCCGACCAGAACGTACCCCAGCGGCTGTCGCGGTGCAGGCGCGACGAGCCGTCGACACGCGCGCTGGCTCCCAGGTAATATTTGCTGTCGTAATTATAGTTTGCATTTCCAAGGTATGACATCAAGCGCCACCCGTAATCGCCGTAGCCGGACAGGCCGGTGATGCTCGATCCGTTAGAGATCTGCTGCTTGTCCACATTCGGGAAATCCTTCATGGAACCGGACAGGTACTTGCGCTTATATTCATGCGTTTCATAGCCGATCAGGGCATCCAGGTTATGTACATTCTGAATGGTTTTGTTGTAGCTGACATTGTCTTTCCAGACAAGCTGATCGTACTGGTAAAGGGTATTGCTCATGGAGCCGTTGTCGCTGGAGCCGTCCGTCGACCGCGGATCGGACCAGGACTTGTATTCGGAGTTCGTATGATCCAGGCTCAGTGTCGTATTGAAAACCAGCCCGTCCAGACAGGTATAGTTTGCAAAGACCGTATTAAAGGAGCGGTCTACAATCTGCCTTTTATAATTAAAGTCGAGGGTTGACTTCGGATTGCGTTTCCCGTTCTCCAGCAGGTTCACATTATAGGAGCCGTCCAGTTCGTGCACATGATCGGAAGCCGACACCTTGTGACGGGTGGAATAAATAGGCGATGTATACGTGCCGCCTTCGCTGCTTCCGAGCTGTTCCATCCGCGAATAGAGGATATTGGCGCCCAGCTGCAGCCTTTCCGTCATTTTATACTTCATATTGATACGTCCGGTAATGCGTTCGAGGCCCTGCTGCCGGACGATGCCGTCCTGGCTGTTATAGGCCAGGGAAGCATAGTAGGAGGTTCTCTTGTCGCCTCCCGAAGCCGAAAACTCATAATTCTCGTAGGGAGCGCTTTCGTTGAAGAGCAGCTTTTCCCAGTCGACCCATTCGGCCAGGGCTGTTCCCGCCTTCGGTTCCGGCGCCCAGGCGTCGATATTGGCGTTCGCATATTCGATTGCTTCCGCTTCGGTTTTGCCGTTCAGGTAAAGGGCCTGGTTGTAGAGGCCTTCGCGGAAGGTTTCGCGCCTTTCGGCTCCGCCCATCACCGGGCGATAGTCGGTCGCATATTTGGAGAAGCCCCAGTCCGCTTTCACGTTAAAGGACGTCTTCCCTTCCTTGCCGGATTTGGTCGTAATCACAATCACGCCGTTGGCGGCGCGTGAGCCGTACAGCGAGGCGGCTGCGGCATCCTTGATGACCGTGATATTCTCAATGTCGGAGGTGTTCAGGGTCGCCATAATATCCGTCCCGTATTCATCCTGGCCGCTGGATACGCTGGTCATCACCGGCACGCCGTCCACCACGTACAGCGGACTTGTAGAGGCATTGAACGAACCCAGGCCGCGGATCGTCACCGAAGTTTCGGCGCCCAGCGCACCGGAAGCGGAACTCAGCTGGATGCCCGGGGCGCTTCCCTGCAACAGCGTTTTGAAATCGCTCACCGGAAGATCGGCCTTATCCGTCATTTTTACGACCGAAGCCGACCCTGCAAAGGCCGATTTCCGGATCGTCGCATAACCGGTTACGACCACTTCTTCCAGCACGGCCGTATCTTCCTTCATGGCGACCGTGACCGGACTGCCGGGTGTCGCTTTCACTTCCAGGGTGACATAGCCGACATACGATACCTGCAGCGTCACTTCCTGCTCCCGGCTTACGCTGATGACGAACCGGCCTTCCGAATCCGTCATGTTACCCGTCTGCGTTCCTTTCACCAGCACGTTGACGCCGGGAAACGGTTCGCCCATTTCATCCAGCACCCGGCCGGTAATCTCAATCCTTTGCTGCGGGGCCGTCACGGCGGCGGCGGTGGTTTCCTTCGCCGTTTTCCGGATAGTCACCACGCCGTTGTGGACGTCATACGTCAGGTCGGTATTCGCCAGGCACTTGTCCAGCACATCGGTGGCCTTTTCGTTCTCGGCCCTGACCCCGTCTATCCGGACTTCCTGCACATCGGACGTACTGTAGATAAAGGTAAACTCCGTCTGCCGCTGCAGTTCCCAGATCACACTGCCGAGCGTTGTGTTTTTAAAAGTGGCGGTTACCGTCTGCGCATGAAGGTCGATGGCTGCATGCAACAGGCCGGAAAACAACAGCTGAAAAGCCAGGCATGCCGCGAAAATCCTTCTATATTTCCGCCATCCGGCGCTACTACGTTTTGTTTTTTCCATACAAATGATTTTTTAATTATTATTACGGTTAAATGTTATTTTATGATCATGGACTGCGACGTTCACCTTGCCGGTCTTTTCCAGCAGTTCCAGGAATGGGGCGATCTCCCCGTAGCGGTCTACGTGGCAGCCGAACCGGAGGTCTTTCAGCTCCGGATCGCTGTATTCGACCTCGATTTCATACCATCTGGAAAGGTTTTTCAGGATATCTTCGAGGCGCCGGTCTTTAAAGGATATTTTCCCGTTTACCCAGGAGGTATATTCCGAAACGTCGACCCGGCATACGCTTAATTCGTCCGAGCCTTCCTCGATCGAGGCCTGTTCGGAGGGCTTCAGGATCCGGCCGGCGCCACCGGCGGTGCGAACCTCCACCGATCCTTCGACCAGGGTGGTATGCCGGCGGTCTCCTTCGTAGGCCGAAACGTTAAAAACCGTGCCCTGCACTTCGACCTCAAACCCTTTTGCCTTCACGATAAAGGGCCGGTCGCTTTCGGCTACGGTAAAGCAGGCCTCGCCCTGCAGCTCGACCACCCGCTGCCCGGTCACAAAGCGAACCGGGAACTTCAGCGAACTCATCGCGTTCAGGAATACCTTTGTCCCGTCGCTCAGCGTCAGCGCATATTCGCCTCCCTGCGGCACGTCTACCGTATTATGGATTTCCTTTTCGGCGGCGGACGGGGCTGCCTGCACCGGCGCCCGATAGTCCAGCGCATCCGTATCGACGAGGATCGCCGTACCGTCTTCCTCCTCCAGCGTCTTCTCCGGAAGGGCCTTCAGATCGACCGTTTCACCGCTTCCCAGGGTGAGGATGGCCTTTTTCCCGCCGGGCTGTATCGTCCGGCTTACGGCAACCGTCTCGACGTCGCCGCCGGAAGGAGGACGGAGACAGTACAGGGCAATACTCACCGCGACGGGCGCCAGCAGCAGGGCGGCATACCGGCCGAACCGGATCAGCAGCCTCCGCCGCCCGGCAGTGCGCAGTTTCCTGTTCAGCTGCTCCCAGGCTTCGCTTTTGTCAAACAAGCGGGCGGTCCTGTAATAGGACGCAATATTCTCCGTATGACAGATTTCCCTGAATAAACGCGCATGTTCCGGAGAACGTTCCTTCCATTCGTTCAGTTCGGATTCCTCCCCGGGCGAAAGCATCCCCGACAGGTGACGGGCAATAAGCGCTGCGATACGAAAATGTTTTCTGATCATCATTTCATGTTTCACCGGATCGACTGTTGCGATCCCTTTGACAGTATAACAGTCCGGCGAAAAAAAAGGGTGAATCAGAAATGAAAAAAAAGCAGGTAATAGTAATCTTTTAAAATGACCCGGAGCTTTTTATAGGCGATTTTCTTCAGGGAACGCACCGTCTCGGTCGAAACGCTCAGTTCCCCGGCAATCTCGCCATTGGAGAGGCCTTCGAGGGCAAGCGTCATAATAGACTTCATCTGTTTGGGCAGCTGACTGATCCCGTCCGTAAGGATCCGGCAGGTTTCCTCCTCAATCACGTGATCGTAAAAAAAAACCTCTTCCTCTTCCCGCAGCATTTTTTGAGCAAACTCGTCGACAACCCTGCCGTGTTCGATCTCATTCAGGCAGCGATTGCGAATGGAAGTGTAAAGAAAAGACTTCACCTGATGCAGATAAAAAAAATCACTCCTCAGTTGCCACAGCTTAAGAAAGCAATCCTGAACAATATCGGCGGAAAGCTCCGCATCCCCCACATACTTAACGGCAAACACGCACAGGGGAACATAAAAGCCGTCAAACAGCTCTTGAAACTCCCTTCTGTCCGATAATGAAATCCGCTTTTCGCCGCACATCCTGTCTGCATTTTAGTTAACAAAAGTAGAAAAAAAAATCGCAGCGCCACCATTTTTGACTGAAAATTTTAAAAAATATCAAGTAAATTTCAAATTGATTCCCGGCCTGGAATTTTTTTTTCATTTTTATGCATCAAATTAAAATCGATTTATTATCTTTGACGCTGGAAATTTCCGCCCGTCCCGCGGGGAAGAAATCCGAAGCGCCGGATTTTCCGCCGACGGTGCAAAATGTTGAAAAAAGGCGTCGGATTTAATGCCGCACAGTGCGGGAAGGAATTTGACGCGTCGGATTTTCCGCCGACGGCGTAAAACGTTAAAAAGAGGCGTCGGATTTTCTGCCGACGAGCGCGGGAAGAAATCCGAGGCCTCGGTTTTAACGCCGACGGGCGCGGGGAAAAAACCGAGGCGTCGGTTTTAACGCCGACAAGAGCGGGAAGAAATCCGACACGTCGGTTTTAACGCCGACGGGCGCGGGAAGAAATCCGACATGTTGGATTTTCTGCCGACGAGGGCGGGAGGAAATCCGAGGCCTCGGTTTTAACACTACAGGGCGCAGCACGACGCCATTTCGTAACCGTTGCCGGACGGATTCTGCTACAACATCCTGCAGTTTTTAAGTTCTGCCCGGTAAGTTTTGACTTTTCCTTTCGTGACTTTATTCATCAGCAGCCAGAAATTCTTGCTGTGATTCATTTCAACGGTGTGGCATAATTCATGCAGCAGGATATAGTCAACCAGGTATTCGGGCAAGGTCATGAGGGACAGTGATAAATTGATGACTTTCCGGGAGGTGCAGCTCCCCCATTGTGAACGGCTGTTGTTAATTTTAACCGAATCATACTGAAACCCGTGTTTCCGCGCCAGCATCTTCAACCGTTCGGGCAGCACGCGTTTCGCCTCAAACCGGAGCATGCGCTCTACGATTCCCCAGAGTATCTCCTGAACCTTTTCATCTGAAAAATCAGCCTGCACCGGACATGATATGTATAAAATACCGTCTTTGACGACGGAGTAATAATTCTCACGCCTGTTCCTGATTATACGCAAACCGAATGTCAGGAAATGAAGTTCCGTGCTTTCATCAAGCGTTTCGCGTCCGGGCGATTTATCCAGCATCCGGAGCAGGCGGTCATGCTGCCGGTAGAGGAACGCCAACATCTCGCGCTCGGTGCCGCCCACGGGCATGGTTGCATACACCCGGCCTCTGTCAACATGCAACATATACCGCCGCGTCCGCGAGCTGCGCTTTAAAAAGATCACACCCAGATCGCCACCGTTTATTTTTTTGTATTCAACCATCCGGCAAAGATAATCATTTTTCGGAAATGCTTTACGCCGCGTGTCCGGGCGTATCAGAAATGAATGGTCTTTCCTGTTTTTGAGCTTTGAATCGCCGCTTCCAGGATGCGGACTACTATCAGGTTGTTCTCCAGGGAAGATAAATCATACGGTTCGGGAATGATTTCACCCCTTACAACGGCCTTTAAATAGAAGAAGGCGTCATTGTACGGCGCTTCCAGTGCAGGCGGTTCGGGCTGTGTTAGCGTCCTGTCGGCATAAACCGCCATTTTCGTTGACGTGTTCTGATAGATATATCCCCTGCTGCCGTAGATGTGCATGTCTTTACGGTTCATCGGCCAGTTCCAGGAGGCCATGATCTGGACGGTTCGCGAGGGGTATTCGATTACTATGGTTGCATCATCATCTACTTTCGGATACTTGTCCGGTTTCTGCCGGTTCAGTACTCCGTATACGCTTTTGGGGGTTTCTCCCTTCAGCAGCCAGGTGGCGAGATTGGCGCCATAACAGCCAAAGTCAATCACGGCGCCGCCTCCGTTCAGGACCGGATCCGTGAGCCAGTCCGTAAATTCTTTGCCGCAGCCTATTTCAAACGGCCCCTGATGTCCGTCGTAGATATTCATCCGGGTGATCTCGCCGATCAGGCCTTCGTTTATTAGCCGGCGGGCTTCCTGATTTGTGTTATACCAGGTTGTTTCATAATTGGTCAGCAGGTGGATCTTATACTTCCTCGCCAGTTCCGCCATGCGGCCGGCGTGTTTCATATTAACCGCCAGCGGCTTTTCAACCATTACATGAATGCCTCTGGGCGCACAAAGCTCAACGACTTTCAGATGATCGTAAATAGATTCATAGACAATAACGGCTTCCGGCTTTGTTTTGTCAAGCATTTCTTCCAGGTCGGCATAGAACAGTGATGCGTCCACTTTGCCGCGAAGCCTGTTCTGCTCTCTCAGCGAATCGTTTTTCTCGGCTACCCCAACGACCGTAAAGTCGCCGCGTTCCACTCTGCTGATCACTTCCCACAAATGGCCATGAGAAAGGCCGGCGACTCCCAGGCGCAGGGGTTTCTCCTGCTGGGCCTGCAGTGGGAATGAAAATATACAAATACAGCTAAATAACAATAAAACTCGAATCTTTTGCATGGTGATATTATTTATTAAAGATACTTCCATAACGGTGGTATTCGTACGTGATGCTTTGCTCGCTGAGATAGTGGAGCAATTCCAACCGCCCTTCAGCCAGGGGGGCGCTGCCTGCAATGTGTTTGCCCAGGTCGGCAGCCCTGTTGTAAATCTTGTCCGGCAGATCCGCCCTGCAGGTACGGATGCGTTCGTAGGAATCCATTTCTTCGATAAACTCTTTTGTTTCCTGTTTTTTAATGTCTACTCCCGACCGTTTTCCGGCTGCGGATTCTATTTTCCGGAACTTCGGGTCAAGCGGGGCAATACTTATAACAAGCGGAGTACGGGCCGTTCCGGCCGCAAGTATGACCAGGAAGATGTCGATCAGCGAATCCTGCCCTCTTACGCGGAGAGCGATATTTTTCAGGGGAAGATAGCGGAACAGGTTTTCTTCGCCGTAGATATGGCTTATCTCTTTTTCCTGTGAAAATTCATCCTCCCACGCTTTCGCATAACTCACGGCGGCAAAGTTCAGGCGGTTTTTATCCCTTTCCGTATGCAGCAGTTCGCTTAGCCCGGTGGTTTCAGGCGCTGTTTTCGGCAACCGGTTTTCCGTCAGTTCCACAAAGCAGGATACGTAGTTCGGGCCTCCGGCCTTGATGCCTCCTCCGAAAGCCGACCGTTTCATGCCGCCAAAGGGCTGGCGGCGTACGATGGCTCCGGTTATGCCGCGATTAATATACAGGTTCCCGGCCTCAATACGGTCGCGCCAGATGCGATGCTCGGCTTCGTTGAGGCTCTGCAGCCCTGCCGTCAGCCCGTATTCCGACGAATTGGCACAGTCAATACCCTGTTCGAGACCGTCTATGCAAACAACCGAGAGGAGGGGTGCAAAAAGTTCGTTCCTGAAGGTATAGCCTGTCGGTTTTACGCCCCATTTTACCGTCGGTTTCAGGATGTATTTCTTTTCATCGACAAATTCGGGCGCCACAAGCCACGATTCGCCGGGTTCGAGATGCGTTATGGCGTGAAGCAGTTTGTCGTTCCTGTTATCGATCACAGGCCCTACCGTATTCATCGGATCCCAGACGCTTCCGGCGTGCAGGCTTGTTACGGCGTCTTTCAGTTTTGATTTGAAGGACTCGTCCCGGTAAGTCTTCCTGTCTACCAGCAGGAGTGAGCAGGCGGAACATTTCTGGCCGGCATTGCCGAATGCGGAGGAAACGATATTTAATATCGCATGATCCCGGTCGGCGGAATCGGTTACGATGATGGCGTTTTTCCCGCCCGTTTCCGCCGAAAGGGGTGTTTTCGGACTGCTTTTCAGGAGACGGAATGCGGTGTCGGTTCCTCCCGTCAGGATTACGTGTTTGACGGATGGATGAGTGGTCAGGCCGTTTAACGTTTCGCGGTCTGCCGGGCAGACAACCTGCAGGGCGTCCTTCGGCACCCCGGCGTCCCAGAAGCAACGGGTAAATTCCCAGGCAACGGGCAAAGCGACGGTTGCCGGCTTCAACAGGACGGAATTACCGCCGGAAAGAGCGGCGGCAACCCCTCCTGCGGGTATCGCCAGCGGGAAGTTCCACGGCGAAATGACGAGTATGATGCCTTTGGGTGCATGGGATACCGGCGTCAACCGGTCGAAGGCTTTCATCGTGAGCGGATAATAACGGCAAAAGTCGATCGCTTCCGAAACTTCCGCGTCTCCTTCCATGAATGTTTTGCCCGTGACGGCGGCCATGCAGCCGATCAGGTCTCCCCGTTTGGCGCTCAGGTTCTCCGCCGCCTGATGCAATATTCTGTTGCGTTCATCTACGGTTGTTTTACGCCATCCGGAAGCGTCCTGTCCGGCAATCTCAAGGATCTCCCTTACGTGACCGGACGAAGACAGGTTCGCTTCACAGACGCAGATTTCCATATTGCGGCTACGGTCGTAATAACGCTTCTTATGGGTGGTTATCACTTCTTCACTGCCGACCTGAACGGGGATCACAAAGTTTTTTTTACGAACCGCTGTTTCCCATTTTTTTAAGACATTCAAGGCCCATTGACGGTTGTGCGGCAGATCCGTGTCCGTATCCGGTTCGTTGGCAAAGGTGTCGATACCGGTTACCGGGACGGGCGGCAGGGTGCGGTTCTGGGTGCGGAAAGGCGCTGTGCGGATGCTGTCTTTCAATCCGTACGCTTCGCGGAACTGTTCCGCAAGGAAATTCCAGTGCGGGCTGTCGAGCTTCAGGTTAAATGTATAGCTCAGGAAATTGTCCCGGCCCGTATTTTCATCCAGGCGGCGCACGAGGTAGGAGATCGCGTTGAGGAAATGACCGGACTTCACAACGGGCGTATAAAGGATGATGTGTTTCTGCAGTTTACGCATTACACGCGGTAGATTGTTCGCCATCCCTTCCAGCATCTCGAAGGTCACATATTCGGACACGCCGTGTTTCTCCGCCAGCAGGTGGGCGTATGCTATACTGAAATAGTTATGTGAAGCGACGCCGACGTGGCATACTTTTATGTTTTCGGGCTTCAATGCAATGTCCAGTATGTGCATATAATTCGCATCCGTTTCCACTTTTGAACGGTAGGCGGGATTCTCCCAGCCTTTCAGGGAAGAGATGACGCTTTCCATTTGAAGATTGGCGCCCTTCACCAAACGCATCTTGAGGGGAGCGCCTCCTTCGGCGACGCGTATCCCGGCGAAATCAAGCAGGCGTTTCTGCAGGCGTTCGGCATCCGGAAGATAAGCCTGGATGACGATCCCGGCATGATAATGCTTAAATTCCGGGCGGCTTAAGACTTCGATAAAGACATCCATCGTCAAGTGCGTATCCTTATATTCTTCCATATCCAGGTTTACGAATTTGGCGCGTGTTTTCCCGTCATGATCCGTAAAGGTATGGGTCATCGCTTTCCGGTAAATCGCGGCAACCATTTCACAGAGATCTTTTTTATTCTGATCATAGCTCAGGGGATGTATCTGTGCATAAATACCGGAGATCTTTATGGAAATATAATTTATATCCGGCGCTTCGAGCGCTTCCAGGTAGTGTTCGTAACGGTGACGCGCCTCGCCGTCGCCGAGGACGACTTCGCCGAGCAGATTGACGTTCTGGCCGATCCTGCTGTTCCACCGTTCCTTCAGATGCCTTGTCAGCTTCGGACGCTCTCCGGCGATGATGATTTTAGCCGTTTCGGCGCGAAGCTTTTTCTTAAAGACCGGCATGGCTATCGAAGGAAACAGGTAGCCCGCCATCCTGTAAAGACGCAGTAAAAAACGGTCGGACGCGCTGAAAAAGTCCGGGATCCCATACTCCCGGATGAGCCGGCGGACCCGCCTGTTCAATTTCCCGTTGTCGCGGATCTGCGACGATTCATCCAGCATCCGCGACAGGAATGTTTTGTACTCCGGGGTTTGTACCAGGGAGGCATATTTCTTTTGCTCCTTTACTTCATCGCCGGTCAGTTCTTCCTCTGCTTTAGCCAGGAACTGTTTCGCCCAGTCAATGACTTCGTCCGTAGTTATCATTATAAAAACAGTTATTGATTAGATAACGGCAAATGTACGGTTATATTTCCGGATTATGCGCCATTTGCCTGTTATATTTTGCGCGGGATGGTTTTTGCTTCCCGGAAGTTTCGGGAAGCGAATTTCACCTTACATTCTGTTCCCGGAAGTTCCGGGAAGCAAATTTCACCTTACATTCTGTTCCCGGAAGTTCCGGGAAGCAAATTTCACCCTGCATTCTGTTCCCGGAAGTTCCGGGAAGCAAATGTCACCCTACAGTCTGTTCCCAACGGATGTCGCATTACACCTGCAGCGTGATGCGGCAAAAAACTTTCAACTTTCAATTATTAAATGCTATCTTTGCAGCAGATAGAAAATACTGTTATGAATATGTGCAGACGTAGGGGAGGCTTCATCTTCCTGTTGTTTTATATAACACAAACCATAAACCCCGTATATTTCAGGCAAATCGGGATAAAGGACGGGTTATCGCAAATATCCGTCATGTCCATCTACCAGGACGAGCTTGGCAGGATGTGGTTCGGTACGGAAGAAGGCCTGAGCGTGTATGACGGAAAAGGGCTTGTATCCTTCAAACATTCGGAGGACAGCCTGCTTTCGCATAAGGTGCCGGTCGGAAACGAAACGTTTCCCATTACCGGAGACCGGAACGGAAGCGTATATTTCCGCTCCGACGACAAATTCATTCGCTATGATATTAAAAAGGAACGGTTCCACTGCCTGAAAAGCGGCAGCGTATCGACCGTGTTCTGCAAAGACAGCGCCGTACTGGTTGCCGCAGCCGATACGGTCTATGCGTGGGAAAGCAAAACAGCGTCATTCCGGTATGTCACGCACGTAGACAAGCCGAACACCGTTATCAACAAGCTGTTCATCGATTCGGACGCCCGGTTATGGATCGGCGCCCGGAAGGGCCTTTTCGTGCAGGACGATAAAAAGCAACTGCAATGCATCCTTGCGGAGGAAGATATTTTTGAAATATTCGAAGACTCGCAGGCGAACGTATGGATCGCTACACGGAATGCCGGCATGTACCGGCGGAACAGGCAGGGGATCCTGAGAAAATTCACCCACCTGCCCGGCAATCCCAACAGCATCCCCCACAACCAGGTGCGTTCCTTTACGGAAGACGGTTACGGGAATATCTGGATCGGCACATTCATGGGCCTCTGCAAATACAATCCCGCCACGGAGGAATATACCATATATAAAAAGGACAACCTGCCCGGCGCCCTGCAGCATTCATCCGTTTTTTCGACCTGCAGGGATGCGCAGGGCTCCATCTGGGTCGGGACTTACTACGGAGGGGTGCACCATTTTAACCCGGAGGCAGACTGCTTTTCATACTACTCTTCAAACAGCGCGCGCAACGACTGCCTGAGCCACTTCTTCGTCGGGAAAATAGTGGAAGACAGGGATCAAAACCTCTGGATCTGCACCGAAGGAGGAGGCCTGAACTTCTTCGACCGGAAGACGAAAACGTTCCGCCATTTCACCGCCGGCGGGAATAAAAACTCCATCGCCCATAACAACCTGAAATGTATCACCTACAGTCCCAAATACGACAAACTGTACATCGGGATGCACACCGGGGGCCTTTCGATCTATGACATCCGCAGCGGCGCGTTCTTCAACTTCCGCGATGAAAAGCCGGAGTATCACCGCATGACCGGGGATGTCATCATCCGGACAGCGCTCTACGGGGAAGACACGCTGATCATCCGGAGCCGCAGCGGTTTCTACAAAATGGATCTGGAAACCCAACGGCTGTCCCCCCTTTTCGATACGTCCGCCGGGATTGGCGGGAATCTGTTTTTCATCGACTCCAACGATTATTTCTGGCTGGCAAACGCATCGTCCATCCTGAAAATAAACATGAATAACCGGCAGGATATAACCTGTTTCGACCGGAAGAAAAAAGGCGCGGGATCATTCGCCGTATCCTGTATATTCGAAGACAGCAGGGGACAGTTATTTTTCGGCACGGCAGGCTCCGGACTGTACCGCTACAACAGCGAATCCGGCGATTTCACCGCCTGCACGGCAGGGAATAACCGCCTGTACAGCGACTACTGTTACGACATTGCCCGGAGCGGACCGGACGAACTGGTTATTTCCGGGGACAAAGGGCTTTCCTTCCTCAATACGGAGAATTATACCTTAAAAACAATCAGCCTGGATGCATTGATGCTTTCCGGCATAAATCGCGGATGCGGGCTGCTCGTCTGCCGCGACGGGGAGATTTTTGCCGGGGGCATTGGCGGGCTGACCTCCTTTTTCACCCGGCATGTTTTCGGCGTCAACAAAGACTATGCGCTTTATTTCTCCTCGCTTTCCGTCAATGACGAACGGATCGAACCGGACGACAAAACAAAAATCCTGCAACAGGCCATCCCCTTTACGGACAGGATTGTGTTAAATCATAAACAAAACAGCTTAAACATCGCCTTTGCTTCAACCGGTTACTTCTGCTCGCATACCGGCGGGGCGCATGAATACAGGCTGGAAGGATTCGACAGCAAGTGGATCGCCGGCGACCGGATTATCTATACGAACATCAATCCCGGCAAGTATACGCTCCGGGTTCGCGAAAAAAAAACGTCGCCCGGCGCGGCCCCCTCAAAGACCGCCTCCCTGGAAATTGTCATACGGCGCGCATGGTATGCCAATCCTTACGCCTTTGCCCTTTATTTTATCATCGTATACGTCATCCTGTTCTCTTTTATGCGCTTCCTGCAGGTCAGGCAGCGCCTGAAAACATCACTGGAACTGGAACGCAAGGAAAAAGAACGGATCGAACAGCTGAACCACTCAAAACTGCAGTTTTTCTCCGGCATATCCCACGAATTTCATACGCCGCTGACGCTGATTATTGTCCAGGTAGAACACCTGCTCAACAGTAGCGGCATTTCCCCCTTCCTGTACGGCAGGCTGTTGAAGATAAACAGGAACGCCATCCACCTGCGGAACCTGGCAAGCGAGCTGCTCGACTTCCGGAAACTCGAACAGGGGCATATCCGGTTGAAAGTAAGGGAGCAGAACCTCATCCCCTTCCTGAAAGAAATATACCTGTCTTTCCTTGAGCTGTCTTCGGAATGCAACATCACGTACAGGTTCGATTCCGGCAGCGTGGAGGAAATCCTTTGCTGGTACGACCCGAAACAGATGCGGAAAACGTTCTGCAACCTGATATCAAACGCCTTTAAATACACGAAACCGAACGATTCCATCGAGATCTCCGTAAAAGAAGAGCCTGACGCAATAGTCGTTAAAGTCATAGACAGCGGCATCGGCATCAAAAAAGAAGACATCGACAGGATTTTCGACTGCTTTTACCAGGTTGACGACGGCCGTCCGAACACGATCGCGGCGCCCAGCACGGGCATCGGGCTGTCGATGGCAAAAAGCGTCCTGGAACTGCATCATGCCTCCGTTTCGGTAGAAAGCAAACCGGCATACGGAAGCATTTTTGTCGTCTCCCTGAAAAAGGGAAACAGCCACTTCAGCCCGGACGAACTGCTTTCCGGTGAACAGAATGAACCGGCAGGGGAGGGGAGAAGCCCGGTACGGGAACTTGCCGTGCAGCCGGAAAAATACGTATTGCCGCCGGACACGGCTGAAACAGACGCCGGAACGAAAAAAAAAGGTACGGTTCTGGTAGTGGAAGACAACGACGAACTGTTACAGCTCTTGCAGGACATCCTAAGCCCCATATACAGCATACTTTCCGCCCACGACGGTGCGGAAGGCCTGGAACTGACCCGCCGCCACAGGCCGGACCTGGTCATCAGCGACATCATGATGCCCGGCATGTCGGGAACGGAAATGTGCATGATGATAAAAAACGGTTTCGAGACATGCCATATCCCCGTAATCCTGCTGACCGCACTATCTTCAACGGAACACAGCATATACGGGCTGCAGCACGGAGCGGACGACTATATCGGCAAACCGTTCCATGAAAAGGCACTGATCGCCCGCTGCAATAACCTGATAAGAAACCGCCTGATCATAAAAAACAAATTCAGCCGCAATCTCGACTTCGACATACAGTCCATCTCCAACAACCCGATCGACCAGAAGTTCCTGGACACCATAAACCGGATCATCGAAGAAAACTTCGACAACCCGGCCTTCAACATAAACACCCTCGCCCGAGAGCTGACGATAAGCCGTAGTTCCCTCTATGCCAAATTCGAAGCCCTGACCGGAATGACCCCCAACGACTACGCCCTGCAGCGCAAGCTAAAAAAAGCCGCCGACCTCCTCCGTAGCGACCCTTCCCTGAACATCTCCGAAATATCCGACGCCTTAGGCTTCAGTTCCCCCCGCTATTTCAGCCGCTGCTTCAAAAAGCAGTTCACCCTCTCCCCCGCCGCATACCGAAAACCCCGCACAGTAAATACTGCGCGCGAGCTAAAATTGTGAGATGAAGACAGAAAAAAATGGTTGTAGAGACGCGATGCATCGCGTCTCTACAGGCGGAAGCTTCCGTGAGTCGAATGGATCTAAGAGATACGGGAGAGTTTCTTATACACTATTCGGATTTGGCCGCTTCTTTTTTCAGCCGTATGTTCCGAAATTCTATTTTCATGGGGGGGCCTACGTGTACCTGCATTCCGATGTATCCTTTCCCGGTCCGATTTGTCAGATCCCGGTCTACAACAATGCTCATAACCCGGCCGTTGATGAGGTGTATCAGAGTATGACCTCTGGCTATTACGTGCGCTTCATTCCATTCGTCATCCTTTATGAGGGCACCCAGTTCTTCGGGGCTGCCTGCCGAGCCTGTGACATAAGGCTTAACGTTATCTTCGACCAGCGTCAGCTGTCCACGGAGGGCTAAGAAGGTTCTTCCGCGTTCTTCATAGTTTTGTCCCATCCATCTTTTCTCCCCGTCGATATCAAGCTGGTATCCTTTGAGCGCAAAGGGGACATCTGGGAAAATAGAACTGCGGTAGTTGATTCCGCTGTTTCCTTTCGCTGAAACTTTAAAGTCCATTTTCAGTTCAAAGTCAGCCGGCTGCTCCTCCGTCCAGAAAATAAACGAATTGTTTTTGAGGAGCGTGGCTTCCGTCACGACTCCCGTCATCACTCCGTTTTCAACTTTCCAATAGACCGGGTCGTACGTCCATCCGTCAAAGTTTTTCCCGTTGAAAATCGGACGGAAGCCCTCTTCTTCTTTGGGTTCCGGGAACTGCTGCGCCTGTGCACGGGCGCCGCTTATCAGACAGGTAAGGAGCAGGAGGGTGACTGTTTTAAAATAAGTTTTCATGATCGGTAAAATATTATTATTTATTATGAAACCGTTTGATTGCTGGGCAAAAGTAGGATAAATATTCCGTAAAAACAAGTTGCCGGGCAGCGAAATTCGCGGAATCTTTGTCCATTACCTTAAAAAAAATGTTGCGCCTGTAAAATAATTAGCCTATTTTTGCCGTGCGAGAAGTTAAAAATGAGTAGGCAGGATGTAAAACATTTCGAATCGTTATTTCAACAGATGCAGCCGCGGCTGTTTGCTTTCTGTTGTAAATATGTGGAAGATAAGGAACAGGCGCGGGATTTTGTGCAGGACTGCTTTATCAGCCTGTGGGAGAATTACGGGTCGGTGGCATCCTCCTTTGAATCTTACCTGTTTACCTCCGTCCGCAACCGTTGCCTGTCTTATATCCGTTCCCGGAAAGTGCATGCGGAATATGAAGAGGCCGTCCTGCTCCGTATCAGGGAGATAGAGATCCATCCGGAGATGCCGGAACCGCTGACGGATCTGTACCTGAAAGAACTCAATGAAATAATAGCGCACAGCGTCGAAAAACTGCCGGAGAAATGCCGTGAGATCTTCCGGATGAGCCGTTACCGGGGACTGAAAAACCAGGAAATTGCAGACCGGCTACATATCAGCGTCCGGACGGTAGAGGCGCAGATTTACAATGCACTGAAAATACTGAAAGAAGACCTGAAAGACTATCTTCCGGTTTCCCTGATTTTTTTTCTGCTTTTTTCTAAGTAGTAAATGCCTTTCGTGCGTCTTATCCGAAAAGACACGCAAAACGCATGGAACAGACGGACGCTTTGATCATACAGTATCTCGCGGGGAATATCTCTCCGAAGGAGCGGGCTTTTTTACTGGTGTGGCTGGAAGAAAACGAGGAAAACAGGGTCTATTTCCGCTCGTTAAAAGATGCGTATGACCTGGGGCGCCTGGAATTTGACAGCCGGGAGAGCCGCGTAAAATCCCAGTGGCAAAAATTCGTCCGCACTGTTCCGGAAGCAGACCTCCGGGGAAAATGGAAAACGGCCGGGTTCTCTTTTCTGCGGTATGCCGCCGTGTTCGTTTCAGGCCTGCTATCCCTCTACCTGATCAGTGACTTTAGCGGAAAAGTCCGTAGCGACGGGATGGCGGATACAAGGATCGAAACAGGAATTGGTGACAAATCGAAAGTGACGCTGCCGGACGGAAGCCTGGTCTGGGTAAACTCCTGCAGTTCGGTTGTATACGGCGATCTGTCGGGGGGAGACGAACGCTCCGTTTACCTGCAGGGAGAAGCCTGGTTTGAGGTCAAAACAGACCGGCAGCGCCCCTTCCTTGTCCGGACAGACCGGCTGACCTACCGCGTGACCGGCACGTCCTTCAATATCTACGCTTTTGAAGACGAGGACGAAACATCCATCGCGCTGCTGGAAGGAAGCGTAACCGTGGAACAGGGCGCCAAATCCCGTGTACTTCATCCCGGAGAACGGCTTGTCTATAACAGGACAACAGACCGGTTTACCGTGAAAAATGCCGACGTAAACCTCCTGTCATCCTGGCGCCGGGGAGAATTTGTCATCGACAATATGACGTTCGACGAATTGGCGAACCGTCTCCAGCGGCTCTATAACGTAGAATTTATATTTGAAAACCAGGAAATCCGGAAAGAGTCATTCGGCGGAACCCTGAGGGATTTCGATTCCCTGGAAACCGTAATGAAAGTAATAAAAACAAGCATACCGGTCAACTACCGGATCGAAGAGAACAGAGTATATATCCGGTAAATAAACTAAATTAAAGGAGGACAGCTTATGGATAGATGATAAAATAACCGCAAAAAAAACCGGGAAAAGGTGGCACTTTATCCCGGTCAAAAATTAAAACAACAAAAAAATTATTGTTTCATTAAAATTGTAATACAAAGATATGAAAAAAATATTTCATATCAAAAGGCAAAACCTTTTGATAATTAAAAAAACATGGCAGCAAATGAAGCTTATAACCATATTATTATTTTCAGCAACGCTGTGCTTACAGGCAAACATAACCTATTCACAAATTGCAAAAGTAAACCTTAACCTTGAAAATGCCACACTGACAGACATTTTCAGGGAAATAGAAAAACAGTCTGAGTATCGTTTCTTCTACAACAGTACGGTATTGAACTATAGTATTAAATTAAACTTGAAAACAGGCGATAAAGACCTTATGGAAGTACTGGATCAATTGTTTGGTAATACCAATATGAGCTATAAGCTGGTAGATAAATATATTGTTATTACCCATAAAAATGACATCGTACAACCGGATTTATTACAAATATCCGATAAAAAGCAAGTAACCGGAGTTGTCCTGGACGAGTTGGGAGAACCCGTTATCGGAGCCGGCGTGATTGAAAAAGGAACGATGAATGGGATCATAACCGATGCCGGCGGACGATTTTCATTGGACGTCGGAGAAAATGCGATTTTACAAATCTCCTATATCGGTTATGTCACCCAGGAAATTCCAGTTAAAAACCAGCAGGATTTTATGATCACACTGGTGGAAGATTTGCAGGCCTTGGATGAAGTCGTAGTTGTCGGTTACGGTACGCAGAAAAAGATCACATTGACCGGCGCCGTAGCTTCAATAAGTTCTAAAGAATTGGCGGTTACGCCTGTGAGCAATACAGCCAATGCTTTAGCCGGCCGTTTACCGGGACTTGTTGCTATTCAAAACAGCGGACGACCCGGTTCGGATGAAACCAAACTATATATCCGTGGATTTAACGAACCGTTGGTAATCGTTGACGGCGTTGAAGGCTCTTTGAGTAATATTGACCCTAATATGATCGAAAGTATTTCTATTCTTAAAGACGGGTCTGCGTCGATCTATGGGGCGCGCGCCGGACATGGAGTGGTATTGGTGACCACCAAGCGGGGAGTTCAACAAAAGCCGGTTATAATACTTAGCGCCAATATTTCCATGCAGGGAGTTACGGCTATGCCCCGGACGACCAATGCCGGACAATATGCCGAGCTGATGACCGAAAAATGGCTTCAGGAAGGAAGAGATCCCGATAAGATGCCCTATACCCAGGAACAAATTCAAAAATATTATGCAAACAATGATCCGCAATATCCGAGTACGAATTGGTATGATGAATTAATAAGGGATTGGTCGCCTATGCAGCAATATAATCTTTCTATAAGGGGAGGTAGTGAAAAAATTAAATATTATGGATTTATCGGTCACATGACTCAGGAATCCATCTGGAAAAAGAATGGAGGAGGATATGAACGTTACAATCTGCAATCCAATATTGATGCTGCTATTACAGACAACTTGAGCTTCCAGTTGGATTTGGCTGTAACAGTTGGAGACGATATAACTTCAATGAGAGCCCGGGGAGGTGAATGGGGAGACTTTTGGAGTACCTTACCTGTTTATCCGGCAACATTACCAGATCCGGCAAAGATTTCATATGCTGATGGAGCGGGAACCGGAGGGGCTCATGTTTCGACTAATTATAAATTGTTTGGATATGACAAGAGGAATAATCAAAGTTTCAGGGGGACAGGTAGCTTAATATACAAAGTGCCCTATATTGCCGGTTTGACGGCAAAATTGCTTGTCAATGTTTCAATGAAGAATGATAGAACAAAAACATTTATAAAACCAGTGAACTTTTATACGTATGATGTTGCCAGTGATACCTATACATTAGCTGGTTCTTTGGGTAATTCGGCACAAATAGCCCTCAGTGATACTGATGGCAGAATGATTACTACACAAGCGTCATTGAATTATGATAAGATTTTCGCGAAAGATCATCATTTATCTGCGTTGGCATTGTTTGAAGGTATAGATGATAACACAGATTGGTTTTCGGCCAGTCGTCAAAATACCCTGGCACCATCTATTGAACAATTATACGCAGGAGATACCAGTACCTCCTCAAATGATGGGAAGGCAGAAGAAAAAGGAAGAATGAGTTATGTTAGCCGCGTGAATTATTCGTATAAGGAAAAATATTTATTGGAAGCTACTTTGAGAGCAGATGCATCGGCAAGATTTTCACCGTCAAAAAGATGGGGATATTTTCCTGGTATATTACTAGGATGGAGGATTAGCGAAGAAAACTTTCTGAATAATATTAACTTTCTGGATAATCTTAAACTCAGAGTAACACACGGCCAGTCAGGGGACGACGGAACGGTTAATTTCCAATATTTATCAGGCTATACAGTTAGAAACGTTGCCGGGTATTTAATCGGTAATGCTCCGATGAAGGTGATAACTCCTTCTGTAATACCTAATCCGAATCTTTCCTGGGAAGAAATAAAAATCACGGATATAGGGATAGATTTCTCATTCCTGAATAGAAAAATCTATGGCGAAGCAGATGTCTTTTATCGTGAAAGAACAGGAATACCAGCAAAAAGAAACCTGTCGTTGCCTACTACTTTTGGGGCATTGTTGCCGAATGAAAACATAAACAGTTTAAGCAACAGAGGGTTTGAGTTGACCTTGGGGTCTCGTTTTAATGTGAGCAATTTTATGTTCGACTTGTCAGGGTATATTTCGTGGGCAAGAGATAAATGGATGCATTATGAAGAACAGGAATTTACTGATCCTGATGAAATACGTATCAATAAAAAGTCGGAAAAATGGGCAGATATTATTTATGGTTATAAATCAGATGGATTATTCGGCAGTCAGGAAGAGATCGATGCGTTGCCATTTCAGCAGGATAACAATAATAACAAATCGTTGCGTCCCGGTGATGTGCGTTTTGTTGATGTAAACGGAGATGGGCAATTGGATTGGAGAGATCAGGTTGAAATTGGAAATAAAACACCTCATTGGACAACTGGTATTAACCTGAATGCATCATACAAAGAGTTTGATATTGCTGCATTATTTCAAGGCGCGTTCGGATATTATACTGATGTATGGTTGATAAGATCCACTAATAAAGTCTATTCGGAAGAAGTCTATAAACTAAGATGGACTGAAGAAAATAACAATACAAATGCATTAGTTCCCAGAATTGGAGGTTCAAGCCTCAACTCTTCAGCTTCCGATTATCGTTATAAAAAAGCCGGATATCTGCGCCTTAAAAGTGCATCTATTGGGTATAACATTCCTAAATCCGTATTGCGTAAAATATTTGTAGATCATGTAAGAGTCTCTCTTTCAGGCACGAATCTGTTTACGTTCGATAAATTAAAAAAATATAATATTGACCCGGAAGTTCCTTTTGGTGATGCCGGATATTATTATCCCCAACAAAGAACTATAAGTCTTGGTCTTAACATGTCTTTCTAATCTTAAAAAATTGGAATTATGAAAAAAGTAATTATAACATTATTCGCAAATATTTTATTATTTAGCTCTTGTGATTATCTGGATAAAAAGCCATTGGATCTTATTTCAGACAATGATGTGTGGACAGATGAGTCTCTTATTAATGCATATTTAGCTGATTTATATTATCAAATGGTATATTTTGCTAACGAAAGCCCAGGGACAGGGTGGGATGGGGATGGATATTATAAATGTTTCTCCATAAATCATGTGAGTGATGAATGTTTAGCCCAATGGAGAGACTATGCTGAAGGAATGGAAGCTACTAACTATAAGTACGGTAATCTGAAAATTAAAGGAGGATTACTCGAATGGTGGGGATATGGACCAGTCAGGAGTATAAACATATTTATAGAGAAACTTCCTGAAACTCAGTTAAGTGAAGATATTAAAAAAATAAGATTGGCAGAGGCCCGTTTTTTAAGAGCTTTCTCTTATTTTGCTATGGTAAAACGATACGGAGGTATTCCATTGCTTACAAAATCTCAGAATTTAGATATTCCTAAAGAAGAGTTATACCCTTCCCGTGATAAAGAAGAAGTAATATATGATTTTATCATCAGTGAAATTGATGAAATCGCGAATGATCTTCCGGAGACTCATGAAGCGAAGGATTTAGGCAGGGCAACCCGATATGCAGCATTGGCTTTAAAAAGCCGGGCTGCTTTATATGCAGGTAGTATTGCTCAATTCGGCAAAGTACAGTTAGACGGTATTGTTGGTATACCAGCCGAAAAAGCGAATCATTATTATCAAGCAGCGTATGCTGCTGCAAATCAGATTATTATTAGTGATAAATATCAGCTATACAATGTAGATGCTGATAAGGCAATGAATTTCAGGAATCTGTTTTTAGTAAAAAATAATTCGGAAGTAATTTTTGCTAAAAGACATGATGATGTAAACGGCATTAGTTACGGAGGTAATGGCTGGTGTGTAGACTTTTTACAATGTCCACGTCCACAAGGTTGGAACAGGGGAAATTATGATGGCCCTTATTTGGAGTTAGTAGAAGAATTCGAATATATTGACGGACGTTCAGGTAAATTAGACAGAGAATCAATCCAGCAGGGATTATGGACTACGGAAGAGTTGTGGAAGGATAAAGATCCCCGCTTTTTTGCAACTATATATACGCAGAACACACCATGGAAAGGCCAGAAACTTGAATTTTATAAAGGTCTTTTGTTACCCGATGGAACTATACATACTATTGACTCTTACGAAGGAGTTTTGTCAAACGGAGAACAGGATGTTGACGGAACCTGTTTCGGTGTAATGAAATATCTGAATGAAAGTCATGATAATATGAATACCGCATGGCCTACTTCGGATCAGGATTGGCAGATATTCAGACTAGCTGAAATCTATCTGAATTTAGCTGAAGCTGCTTTTGAATTGGGAAAAACAGATGATGCGTTGGCCGCAACTAATAAAGTGCGCGAGCGTGCAGGTATTATTTCGTTGACTTCAATCGACAGAGATAAGATTCGTCATGAAAGAAAAGTTGAACTTGCATTTGAAGGGCACAGGTATTGGGATGTAAGGAGGTGGAGGACAGCTACAGAAGAACTGTCGCACGAATTTTCCGGAATACGCTATGTTTTGGATTATAACAGCCATATAGCAGGCGAAGAAAAATATAAGATCATTGTAGTTGATAAGATTGACGGAGAGGTGAATATTCCGTCTTTCAGAGAAGAAAATTATTACCTGCCTATTACATTGACAAGAACATCTAATAATCCGAAACTGATAGAAAATCCCGGATATAAATAGTATTTTTAAGAAAAGGAGGGTGTGTCATCCGACACGCCTTCCTTTTTGTATATATTTAAAAAATAAACCGATGAAAAAGATTGTAATCATTTTGATAAATGTCTTGATTTTCAGTTTTTCCTGTAAAAGTCAAAAAGAGGAATCAGCTGATAAAATCACCGTAGCCTGTTATTATTTCCCCAATTACCATACGCGGGATACGACGGATCTGCGGATCAGCCGTCAACATTTTGAAAACTGGTCAGAATGGGAACTGGTCAAAAACGCCAAACCCCGTTTTGAAGGCCATCACCAGCCCAACGTGCCCGCCTGGGGCTATCAGGATGAGAAACTCCCCGCGGTCATGGAGCAAAAAATCCATGCCGCTTCGACGCATGGCATTGATGTCTTTATCTTTGACTGGTATACCTATGAAGGAAAACCCTTCCTGAACCGCTGCCTGGACGAAGGCTTCCTGAAAGCCGAAAATACGGAGTCCCTCAAATTCGCCCTAATGTGGGCCAACCATGACTGGATGGAGTTATATCCGTATACGGCCGGTGATGCACACGATTATTTATATGACGGGAAAGTGACCTCCGAAATGTTTGACCGGATAGGCGATGAGATCGTAAAGCAATATTTTACGCAACCCAATTACTGGCTGATCGACGGCAAAGCTTATTTTTCGATCTACGACATCCAAAATTTCATCCACAGCTTCGGCTCCGTGGAAGCGACGGTGCGGGAAATGAAAAA
>JAISCL010000370.1 GCA_031265585.1 Tannerella sp.
CACGTTGAAGTTGGTGATGAACTCAATTTCCTGCGTTTCGGCATTGAAATAGCCTGTAGAACTTCCGTTGCCGCCGTTACCGTCTTCGTATTCGTCGGTGATAGCGTCATAAAGGGTCAGTCCGTTATCGCCATGAAACTTTATCCAGCCGGGACCGGTGTATTCCTGCTTTTCCCAGGTGTTGAGCTGCATGATCTTCACATTGACGGTGTACCAGATGCGAAGCGGCATCTTGCCTACCGTAAATGCACGGATCTGTATGTTCAGCGAGTCGTTGCCTTTCCACGAAAAGTAGTATTTGATTGGGCAGCCTTTTTCCAGTAAGGTCTTGTTGACCGTTCCCATCATAGCTCTTGCATTCAGAACGATACTGTCTCGAAGTATTTCCTTCGCCACGCTCAGGTTTTCGTCCGAAACGGATTTCTGGACAATTTCCTCGTCAGCTTTGCAGGAAGGAAAAACGTAAGACAGTATCGCCATCAAACTGAATGCAAGGAAGATGTTTTTAACAATCTTCCCTAAAATCATCACTTAATACCGCTAAAGGTGAATGATGATGTTATAATAGGAATAGTAGCAGTTGTAGCAGTACATGAAAATGTAACTGAATTCCCACTGAACGATACATTTGAGAATGAAGCTCCAAACGGTACTGTATTTCCATTTGGAGGAAGAGATACTGTACCTGTAGCGATTCCATCAAGAAGATTCCCATCAAGAATAAAATGATGTATCACAGCCCCACTATCATTTACAACATCGAATGAACCGTAAATATTTCCATCCTCGTCAATCTCAAAAGAGCCAGGATAACTACCGGATACCGAATTACCATTCATCACCAAATTAGAAGCCGTTCCCACATACACATCTGTTGCCGTAACGGCAGCCGTTTCATTGACGGTCGCACCGACCATCCATACACATGCAGCAAAAAATGCTGCTAAAATAATTTTTTTACACATAAGAAATAAATTTTAAAAAGTTAATAAATTAAATATATATAAAAGCGCTTAAAAACGCCATTATTTATCGTTATTGGTAATGCTGCGTCCACCTATAAGCTGTTATTCGGGGAGTAACACCAAAAGAAAATTGTTTGCAGTACTCATGATATGCATCCAGAAAAGCCTTTGTTTCGGGAAATGCATAGATTTCAGCCGAAATCACAAAATATAAACTGCCGGAGGTACTTGAATAAGAACCGTCGTCGGGGATAAAATAATCAAGTTTTTTCAAACCCGGCAGATTTCCTAACCCTAATGTGCCGATCCAACTGAAATGGGAAAGGTTTATTTCTTCAAGCAGCGGTAAATTAGTATATCGTATAAAGAATCCGCATTTAGCTTTCTGGGGCAGGACAATCGTTTTCAACTCAGGACAATTATTTACCAATATGGTACTTCCTCCTATATTCGATTCCACTACCACTCCTCTTTGCCCAAACAGGGTTGATGCGCTTAAGTCAATATGCTCGATTATTGGAACTTCATCCAGATTCAGGGTGGTTATTGATTTTGCTTCCGCAAGATTGAAATAACCTATGGTTACGCGCACCAATCCCAGGCCACTAACGTTTGGCTTCACCTTGAGGTAAGGCAATTCGCAGAGAGTTTTGGAGGTGATACCTATTGCGGTTCCTTTCCAGGAAGGATGCATCACGATATACTGCACGCCTTCCACATTCTCAACCGTGGTCGTTGCATTCGGTATCTGATCAAATGCAATCCCCCTGCTGGCTTCATCTGCCCGGAATATCCGGTTAGCGATGTTTATCATATCCCTGTTGTCTTTGTCGAACAGGGAAGGAAAATTCTCCTGAAAATAGGTTCTAAGTCTTTCGTCGGGTACTTCGCGCAATGTATTATATGCCGCCAGCGTACCCTGTGCGTTTTGTATTTTCACATCGGCGGTTTTATTTTCGGTATAAAAGTAAACGATCTCGTCGCAGTTGTGGCGGGCGCTTTCGGGGAGGTAGAGTTTTGTCAGTTTGTGGAGCGTGGTGACGGTTTCGTCGCCGTTTTCCTGCACTTCGACGCTTACCAGGCCGGGGTATTCGTAGATTTCGTTGCCGGTAAGGTCAACACCGGTGATTGAGGCGGGCAGCACGGAGAAATCGAAGACGAAGCCGAACTTGTTGTTGGCGAGGTTTACTTCGGTCAGGTTGGGGAATACGTCCAGACCGGAAGCGTCCGAGAGGTCGCAGCCCGACAGGTCGAGCGTGGTGACGGCCGTAACCTTTTCATCCACAAGGAGCAGGCCTTCGGCGTTAAATACAAAGCCTTTTTGCAGCAGGACGGCTTTCAGTTCGGCGTTTGTTACATCTACGCTTTTTAACTCGGTTTTTCCATCGTCATTGCAGGAAGTAGCCATGCACATTCCTATTACGGCAGTGTAGATGAGTGATTTTAATGCAATCTTTTTCATTTTTATTATTTGCTTTTATAATTATTTATAAGTTTCCGGCTGCAAAGATATCCGGATGTTTCAGGGTGCGCAATCCTTATTAATTGGTATTTTTAGGAAAAAAATAACTATAATTAAGGATATTCGGAAGCTAATCAGTTAGTATATATACATTTGATTTGCGGACGTTTTTCCAGTGCAGTCTCTGATAAGGTGCTTTTGCGGAGGGTTCCGGAATTCATATCCAGGGCGCCACGATTCATTATTTTATGTAAAAATTTTAATTGCTTATACTGCGCGCGGAGCAGTTTTGTGTATTGGTATACCTTCCGCCGTAAAAGGCGTACCCTTTCAATCGCCGCGTTTCTTCCGCTTGTGGTCTCTATTTAAAGAACGAATGGACGGCGGTGATACTTACTTTTTTCTTTTTTCAACTCACAATTTCAGCCCGCACGAAGTCTAACTGTCAATATACGTTTCCAAAAATTCGGCGTCCTGTTCCGGTTCGATGGTTATGCTTTTTGTGTCTGCCGGGATGAGGACGGTTTGTCCCCGGCGGATGGACAATTCGTTGTTTTTGTTGTCCCGGATCGCCGCTTTGCCTTTCATACATATATAGATCACGAACGAATCAAGCAGGGTATAATCCCGCTGCACGATTTCGTTCAGTTTCAACAGATTTGTTGTGAAATGGTTACATTTTACGAGTTCAACCGCTTTATTTTCATGCGGGGTATAGTGCGTTTTATAGTCCGGGTAGAGCGTATAGTCGATCGCATCTTTGGCCCATCCGGTATGGAGTTCCCGTTCGTTGCCGCCAGCATCTTTGCGGTTATAGTCGTATATGCGATAGGTAATGTTGCTTGTTTGCTGTATCTCTGCGATAAAACATCCGGAACCGATCGCGTGCACGCGTCCTGCGGGTAAAAAGAAAACGTCTCCCTGTTTAACGGGATAGCTTTGGAGTACGTCCATGATGCTGTTATTTTCTACGCGGTGAACATATTCATCCGCATCTATCTGTTGTGAAAAGCCGCTGTACAGGATTGCATCCGGGGCTGCTTTCACAACATACCACATTTCCGTTTTACCGAGCGAGTGGTGGCGTTTGCCGGCCAGTTCATCGTCAGGGTGCACCTGTATGGATAAATTATCACGCGCATCAATAAATTTGATGAGCAGGGGAAATGTATTTCCGGACTTCCGGAAGACTTTTTCGCCAAACAACTGTGCGCCGTATTCTTTGATTAGCCCGTCAATGGATTCTCCTTTCAGCCGGCCGTTGTCCACCACGGAAAAGTTCTGTTCTACATGCGAAAGTTCCCAGCTTTCGCCAATCTTTCTTGAATCGGGAGGGAGTCCTTTGTAAGGAAGAATATCCATTCCCCCCCATATTATTTCTTTAAAAATGGGTTTAAATGTAAGAGGATAAAGCATGTTCATTTCAGTTGTTTCAGTTGATTATTTTTCTCAATACAATAGCTGAACGTGCCGGAAGATAGAGTTTTAGCCACTCTTTTCCTTCACTTTCGTAAAGCGTGTCGGGTTGCGTGAAATGTTCAACGGTATCATCGTTTAATCCATTTCCTCCGAACCGTTTATCATCGGTATTCAGCGCCACTCTGTATTTTCCCCCGGGCACCAGGAATCCATAACCGGTATAGGACCGGGCCGGATTAAAATTAAAAACAAAAATAAGGTCTTCCCTTTTATATGCAAGTATCTGGTCGCTGTCGCTGTCCCATATTTTTTGTATGTCCGTTGCCTGGAAATCTTTCACGCTGCCTGTCAGCCGGAGCATTTCGCGGTCAAAATCACCCAGAAAATGATATTTCAAATTCGGATCATCCACCAGATTCCATTGACGGCGGGCATATTTATAAGACCAGCCGTTACCTTCGCGCGGAAAGTCGATCCATTCCGGATGGCCAAATTCGTTCCCCATAAAATTCAGATATCCTCCGTTCATCGTGGTCGCCGTAATCAGACGGATCATTTTATGTAAGGCCATGCCCCGTTCGATCCTGAAATTCCGGTCGTCAACCTGCATGTGCCAATACATTTCCGCATCCATTAGCCAGAATATGATGGTTTTGTCGCCGACCAGCGCCTGGTCGTGGCTTTCGGCATAACTGACCGTTTTTTCATCCTTCCGGCGATTCATCGTCTCCCACCAGATCGCTGAAGGTAACCAGTCTTCATCTTTATTTTCCTTCAATGTTTTGATCCAGAAATCAGGGATGTTCATGGCCATCCGGTAATCAAAGCCATACCCTCCGTTTTCGATTTTCGAGGCAAGTCCAGGCATTCCGCTTACTTCTTCCGCAATGGTAATGGCGTTCGGATTCACTTCATGGATCAGTTTGTTTGCCAGTGTGAGGTAAGCAATGGCATCACCGTCCTGATGGCCGTTATAATAATCCCCGTAGTTTGTGAAATCTTCTCCCAGACCGTGGCTGTAATATAACATGGACGTTACGCCGTCAAACCGGAAGCCGTCAAACCGGTATTCCTCCAGCCAGAATTTGCAGTTTGACAGCAGGAAATGCACGACTTCGTTTTTGCCGTAATCAAAACAAAGCGAATCCCAGGTCGGATGTTCACGGCGTCTTCCTGCATGGAAATACTGGAACCCCGAACCGTCAAAGCATCCCAAGCCTTCCGCTTCGTTTTTCACGGCATGGCTGTGTACGATATCCATGATGACCGCGATTCCCATACCGTGCGCCTCGTCAATCAGGTGTTTCAGTTCGTCCGGCGTCCCGAAACGCGAAGAGGCCGCAAAAAAACTGCTTACATGGTATCCGAAAGATGCGTAGTAGGGATGTTCCTGTATCGCCATAATCTGAATGGCGTTATATCCGTCTTCAGCTATTCTCGGAAGGATGTTTTTACGAAATTCATCATACGTTCCGGTTTTTTCGTCCTGCGACGCCATTCCGATGTGACATTCGTAAATCAGGAGGGGAGACGTCCGGGGTTTGAAATTCCTGTTTTTACAGGTGTACGGTTTTGGAGGATTCCATACCTGGGCGGAGAAAATCTTAGTCTGTCCGTCCTGTACGGCGCGCCGGCACCATACGGGAATCCGTTCTCCGCATCCGCCTGTCCATTCGACTAATAGTTTGTACAGATCCTGATGATGAATGGATTCTTCGGGAAGAAGAAGCTCCCAGTTCCCGTTTTCTATTTTTTTTAGCCGGTAGTTTTCGTTTTTTTCCCAGCCGTTAAATGTGCCGACGAGATAAATGGCGGTTGCATTAGGCGCCCATTCACGGAAAACCCATCCGTTTTTTTGGCGGTGCAGTCCGAAATACAAATAACCTGAAGAAAAACCGGATAGAGACTGTATGCCGTTTTGAGTAATCTCTTTTTCTTTCTCAACGACAAAACTGTGACGCCCTTCGATTGCGTTACTGTATGGTTTTAACCACGGATCTTCCTGTATTAATTTAAGCGTATGCTCGCTCATTCTATATGTTGTTTAATCAATACGTTAAATATTCAACAGGCAAAAATACTTTGATATTTTTAATATAACAATGTTTTAGATGAATTTTCTCAATAAAAAAACAAAAAAAGTTTTCAACATTTCTATTTTTTTATTTATCTTTGTTTGCAAATCAATACGTTATAAGGTAAAATTGGACTATGAGGAAAGAAATTAAAAAATTAAGTTTCTACATCCTGATGATTATTGTTTTCGGGTCGTTTATGTATTTAATTGCACAAAGAGGTTCTTCTCAACATTCTTCCGGTCAGGATATTATCACATACGCAGAGACCCATTCCTCCAGTGACGGATTCCGCTTGTTTTCACATCTTACGGTGGAGCATATCCGGTCTTCGCTCGGGATTTTACTGTTACAGATCATCATTATTCTTGCTGTTTGCCGTGTTGTCGGATTGCTGTTCAAAAAAATGGGACAGCCTTCCGTTATTGGCGAGATTGTTGCGGGAATTGTTTTAGGCCCGTCGGTTTTGGGTTATCTTTTTCCGTCGGTTTCGTCGTTTGTCTTTCCGGAAGAATCGTTTTCCAATATTCAGATATTAAGCCAGTTCGGTCTTATTCTCTTTATGTATACAATCGGAATGGCGCTGGATCTGAGTGTGGTGAAAACACGGTTTCAGGATACGATTCTGATCAGTCACGCCAGTACGATCGTCCCCTTTTTCCTGGGTATGCTAATGGCCTATTTCATTTATGACGGCTATGCCAGTGCGGAAGTTCCGTTTCTTTCTTTTGCACTGTTTATCGGAATTTCGTTAAGTATCACGGCCTTTCCTGTTCTGGCAAGAATTATTCAGGAACGGGGCATGACAAAAACACACCTCGGATCCATCTCGCTGGCCAGCGCGGCAAACGGGGATATAACAGCCTGGTGCCTCCTGGCTGCCGTCATTGCCTACGCCCAGGCGGGAAGCATGAACAGTGCGGTGTTCAATGTTTTATTTTCGCTGGTTTATATTGCCATCATGTTCTTCATCATACGTCCGGTCCTGCGTGTTATCGGCGACCTGTATCATAACAAGGAAGTTGTACATAAATCGCTGGTTGCACTTATGTTTTTTATTTTACTGGCATCCTCATACGTGACGGAGATCCTTGGATTACACGCTTTATTCGGGGCTTTTATCGCCGGAATGGTGATGCCTGAAAACATGAAATTCCGGAAAATAATGAATGAAAAGGTAGAGGATATTTCCCTTGCCCTGTTCCTGCCGTTATTTTTTGTGTATACGGGATTAAGGACAGAAATAGGATTAATCAACGGGCCGGAAATGTGGATATTATGCGGTATTTTTATCCTTGTTGCGGTCATTGGGAAATTTGGCGGAACACTGATCGCAGCACGTATCTCCAATGAAAACTGGAAGAACAGCCTGTATATGGGAGCCTTAATGAATACCCGCGGGCTGATGGAACTTGTCGTTTTGTCTATCGGTCTTGAAATGGGAATCCTGACGCCTGCGGTTTTTGCGATACTGGTGTTGATGACGCTGGTCACAACCTTTATGACCTCCCCCCTGATCTCATTTATAAGTTTGTGTTTCCGTACCTCCGAGCGCATTAAGCTGAACCGTGAGGAGCGGCTTAAAACAAACACCTATAAGGTCCTGCTTTCGTTTGGCCGGGCAAGCAACGGACAGGTGATGCTTGACCTTGCGCACCAGATGTTTTCAAAAAATCCCGAAAAGCTGGAAGTTACAGCCCTTCATTTGACCGTGGGTTCCGATGTGAATCCGCTGCATACGGAAGATTTTGAAAAAGTCAGTTTTGCGCCTGTTTTATATGAAGCGAGCAAACTGGATATGCTGATAAAAACAAGATATGATGTGTGCGATGATGCGGAACAGCATATCTGTTCGATCGTGAATACGGAAGGCTTTGATTTTCTTCTGGTAGGAGCCGGCATCCGGATGAGCGACCTTTCTACGGACGTTATGGCTCATAAAACATGGAGGAAAGTATTCCGCATATTCGGGATGAAAAAAACGGGGGATTTTATTTTTTATCCCGGCTCCCTGATCAAGGATAAAACAAAAGGCTTTATCGAAAGAAGTAACTGCAGCGTGGGCGTTTTTGCCAACCGGGGTTTTATTCGCGCCGAAAATATGCTGGTCGTGTTCAATTCGGCGAGCGATCTGGTTTTGTTGAACTATGTCGAGACCTTGCAGCGGTCGACGCAGGGATTTGTAAAGTTAATGAACCGTGTCAGTCCGATCGCTGCCGGCAGTGAGGCTGTCGCCGGCGCACTGTCGGACTATTTGAAAAAGGCGAAAGAAACAGCGATCCCGTTCGAAAAAAACCTGACTGCGGATATCCTGAAAGAAGCGGATCTGATGCTGGTAAGCTATAAGACCTGGCTGATCCTTTCGGAAGAATGTGAAGATATTTTGCAGGATATGCCTTCCACATTTATCATAGCACATAAAGAACCGGTAACGTCCGTTCAACCTGAGCAATCCCCTCCGGAGCAGTCACATCAGTGATGTCGCGATGGAGGGAAAGCTTTCCGGACAGGAAATTGCAGGTTATAAGGTACAACATTTGCATTATTATGTTTACCTTTAGCGCGGAATACATTAAAATATACAGATGATAAACAGTTAATTTTTATGGAAAAAGAACCGGGAACAAACGCTTCTTTAAGCGACATAATCAAACAATGGAATGCCATGAAGTTTGACCGTAACAATTTTCTTGTAGAAAAAAAACAGGAAACAGACCCTATTTTAAGCGACGTGATCAAACAAAAAGAAGACCTGGCAGGAAAGTTAATCTCTTTCCTGGAAACGACGGACGACATTGACAGTGCAAACGATGCCGTGCTGGTATTGGTGAACCATTTCAGGGATGACAGAATTGAACCCTGTCTGATGAAACTGATACAGGAGCCTCGCTGGAAACACCAAAACGAAACTTTTCTCTATGCACTGAAATGTTACACAAACGACCCTGACTATTTGTATTTCCTGATCGATTTGCTGTTCAAATATGAAAAATCCGGTGAAGGCGAAATTTTCATGGATGTCTTCGGCATGATTTTAAACCTGCATCCGCCGTTGGACAGCCAGGAAATAACACGCGCCTTACGACGGGTAAGAAGGGAAGCAAAAAAGAAAGGTTCGAACGAAGCATATCACCGCAGGCTGGTTGATACTCTTTTAAGATATTTGGAAGAACAGCGGGAAATTGAAAAATTCTACTGGCCCTTTCACAGCGTGTTAATACACTTATGGGAAGAATAACTCTTATCCGGAACCGGCGCGCCGCATCACCGGAAAAAATCACCCTGCGAATGGATTAATAACAGTAACAAATTTTTTTATGGAAAAAAAACAGGAAACGGACGCTTTTTTAAGCGACATAGTCAAACAAAAAGAAGACCTGACAGGAATGTTAATCTATTTCCTGGAAAGGATGAACAACATTTACGGTGTAAACGAAGTCTCAATGCTATTGGCGGACTGTTTCAGGGATGACAGAATTGAACCCTGTTTGATGAAACTGATACAGGAACCCCGCTGGAAACACAAAAACGGAACTTTTCTCTATGCGCTGGGATGTTACACAAACGACCCTAAATATTTGTATTTCCTGATCGATTTGTTGTTCAAATATGAAAAATACAGTGATGGAGAAATTGCCATGAGCGGCTTCGGCATGATTGTAAACCTGCAGCCGCCGTTGGACAGCAAAGAAATAACACGCGCCTTGCGACGGGTAAGAAGGGAAACAAAAAAGAAAGGTTCGAACGAAGAGTATCACCGCAAACTGGTCGATTCTCTTTTAATCTATTTGGAAGAACAGCGGGAAATTACAAAATTCTATAACCGCTTCAAACCGCGCATTAATGCACTTGTGAGAAAAGCATGAATAAAAAAAAGATGAGCCGCAGACAGGGGCGGCTCATCTTTTTGCACTTATCCGGAAAGCATTCGCTTAATAATTGACGGCCTTTATCTGGAAATGAGCTTTCGGATGTGAACATACGGGACAAATTTCCGGCGCCTTTTTCCCGATAACGATATGTCCGCAATTGGCGCATTGCCAGATCTGGTCATTGTCACGTGAAAAAACCAGTCCGTCCTTTACATTCGCCAACAGTTTGCGATAACGTTCTTCATGTTCTTTTTCAATTTTGGCAACGCCTTCAAACAGGAAGGCTATTTTTGTAAAACCTTCTTCTTTTGCCGTTGCCGCAAATCCGGCATACATATCCGTCCATTCGTAGTTTTCACCCAGCGCCGCGTCTAACAGATTATCGGCTGTAGCCGGGATCTCATTATCATGTAAAAGTTTGAACCAGATTTTAGCATGTTCCTTTTCGTTGTGAGCCGTTTCTCCAAAGATAGCTGCAATTTGTTCATACCCGTCCTTTTTAGCTTTGGAAGCATAATACTGATACTTTGTGTGAGCCTGCGCTTCACCGGCGAATGCGATTTTTAAATTTTCTTCTGTTTTTGATCCTTTTAACGGTTTCATTTTTTTTCTGTATTAAGTAAATAAATTAAAATTATTAGTTTCCTCCATGAACTCCGGAAAAAAAATACCGCCGGCTTTTCACCGGCAGGTGGTATTTTATTTACTCCAGTCCTGGCCTAACATGCGTTGATAACTGTTATAGCGCCATTTGGCATTATCTTCGGCAGCCTTGAATAATTCGGCCGCTTCTGCGGGAAATTGTTTTGCAACGGAAGAGAAGCGTACTTCACCTTTCAGGAAATCCTGAAACTTCTCCCATTGCGGCTCTTTGCTGTCGAGTGTAAACGGATTTTTCCCTTCCGCTTCCAGCGCCGGATTGTAACGCCACAGGTGCCAGTATCCGCAGACAACCGCATTTTTCTCTTCCTTTTGACTCTTGCCCATACCGCTGCGTAAACCGTGACTGATACAGGGGGCATACGCGATGATCAGCGAAGGGCCGTCGTACGCTTCCGCTTCACGGATCGCTTTCAGTGTCTGCGCCTGGTCGGCTCCCATGGCTATTTGCGCCACATAGACATATCCGTAGGTGGCAGCGATCATACCCAGATCTTTTTTACGGATACGTTTGCCGGCGGCGGCAAATTTGGCAATGGCTCCAACCGGGGTCGCTTTGGAAGACTGGCCTCCGGTATTTGAATATACTTCCGTATCCAGCACCAGTATGTTGACATTTTCGCCGGATGCGATCACATGATCCAGCCCTCCGTAACCGATGTCGTAAGACGCGCCGTCGCCGCCGATAATCCACTGCGAACGTTTCATGAAATAATGTTTCAATTCCAACAGTTCCATGCAGAGCGTGCAGGCGGGACACGGGCAAACCGTTGCGCCGGCCGCTTTCAGGGCTTTCATCTGTGCGAGCGGTTCGGCGTATTCCGCTCCCGCACTTTCAAAATAGGCAATCACTTCCTCAATCGAAGCAATGCCCCATTCGAGAGCGGAGGCGTAGTCATCAGCCGCTTTCCGGCCTGCCGCGCCGCTGTCGTTCATATTATCAAGCCATGCCTGCGCCGCATCTTTCACCCGTTGCTGTGTCCATCCGATTGCCATCAACGCCCTGGTTTTTTCAACCACGCGTTCGCGCATCTTCCGGTTTGCAAGCCCCATCCCCATGCCAAATTCACAGAAATCTTCAAACAGGGAATTTGCCCATGCAGGACCCTGTCCTCTTTCGTTGACGGTATAGGGCGTGGATGGAATGGAACCGGAGTAGATCGAACTGCAACCTGTCGCATTGGCAACCATTTCGCGGTCGCCAAACAACTGTGTAATTAACTTCACGTAGGGCGTTTCGCCACAACCGGAGCAGGCGCCCGAGAACTCAAATAAAGGAGTGGCAAACTGGGAATTTTTGATATTTGATTTCACATCTACCAGATGATGTTTTGATTTCACGTTTTCCGCGCAGTAGTTCCAGTTCTTCTGTTCTTCCAGTTGAGTTTCCAGCGGAACCATTTTCAGCGCCTGGTTACCTTTGAATCCGGGACATATATCCGCACAGTTACCGCAACCCAGGCAGTCCAGCACGTCTACCTGGATACGGAAAGCCATCCCTTTCATTGCGGGCGGGACTTTCATGTCCAGTGTATCGAACGGAGCGCCTGTTTTTTCCGTTTCATCCAGTACAAACGGGCGGATCGAAGCATGGGGACAGACATAGGCGCACTGGTTGCACTGTATACAGTTATCTTTATCCCATACGGGAACGTTTGCCGCCACGCCGCGCTTTTCATACTGTGATGTTCCCTGCATCCATGTTCCGTCTTTACTCCCGGTGAAAGCCGAAACGGGCAGTAAATCCCCGTCCTGTGCATTCACGGGACGAACCACTTCGTTGATAAATGCCGGATCACTGTTCGACGTTGCTTCGTCATCCGGCAAGTTTGCCCATGCCGGATCGACGGTCAGCTGTTTGTATTCACTGCCACGGTCAACGGCCGCATAGTTTTTGTTTACAATATCTTCGCCCTTATTACCGTATGATTTCACGATGAATTTTTTCATCTGCTCAATGGCCAGATCCACCGGTATCACCTTTGTGATGCGGAAGAACGCAGACTGCAGGATGGTGTTTGTACGGTTACCCAGACCTATTTCCTGTGCAATATCTGTTGCATTGATATAATAAACCGAGATGTTCTTTTTGGCGAAATAACGTTTTACTTTGTTTGGCAAATGTTTGGCCAGTTCATCATCTTTCCATATTGTATTCAGCAGGAATGTGCCGTTTTCGCGCAACCCTTTCGTCACATCATACATGCGCAGATAGGCCTGTACATGGCATGCTACGAAATTCGGCGTATTGACAAGGTAGGTGGAACGTATCGGTTCGTCTCCGAAACGAAGGTGGGAACAGGTAAATCCTCCTGATTTTTTGGAATCGTATGAGAAATAGGCCTGGCTGTATTTGTTTGTATTATCCCCGATAATCTTGATTGAGTTTTTGTTTGCGCCCACCGTGCCGTCCGCTCCCAGTCCGTAGAATTTAGCTTCATACATGCTTTCGCCGCCCATCGCGATCTCCTCTTTTTGCGGAAGGGAAGTATAGGTGACGTCATCTACAATACCGATTGTGAACTGGTTCTTTGGCATTGCCTGGGCCAGGTTTTCATAAACAGCCAGGATCTGGGCCGGAGTCGTATCTTTGGAAGAAAGTCCGTAACGTCCGCCGACAATGACAGGTGCGTTTTCTTTTCCGTAGAAGCAGTCTTTTACATCCAGGTATAACGGTTCGCCGTTCGCGCCCGGTTCTTTGGTACGGTCCAGTACGGCAATGCGTTTGGCTGTTTCGGGGACTGCAGCCAGGAAATGCCGGGCTGAAAACGGACGGTACAGATGCACGGCAACCAGACCTGTTTTTTCACCTTTTGCCGTCAGGTAATCAATCGTTTCACGGATCGCTTCCGTAACCGATCCCATGGCAATGATCACACGGTCGGCGTCAGGCGCTCCGTAGTAATCAAACAGTCCGTAGGTACGTCCCGTCAAGGCGGAAAGTTTTTTCGTATATTCTTCTACAATTGCGGGAACAGCTTCGTAGTAAGAATTGGAAGCTTCACGGTGCTGGAAGAAGGTATCCGGATTTTCAGCCATACCGCGGGCTACCGGATTTTCCGGATTCAATGCGCGTGCGCGAAATTCGGACAGGGCTTTCTGATCAATAAGAGGAGCCAGGTCTTCATTTGCGAGCGCTTCAATCTTTTGTATTTCGTGTGATGTGCGGAAGCCGTCGAAGAAATTAACAAACGGAACACGCGATCTGATCGTTGACAGGTGAGCGACGGCGGCCAGATCCATTACTTCCTGAACCGAACCTTCGGCCAGCATGGCAAAACCTGTCTGACGGCAGGCCATCACATCCTGATGATCACCGAAGATGGACAATGCATGGGAGGCCACCGTACGGGCCGAAACATGAAATACACTCGGCAGTAATTCGCCGGCTATTTTGTACATGTTGGGAATCATCAGCAGTAATCCCTGAGAAGCCGTGTAGGTAGTAGTCAGTGCACCTGCCTGGAGGGAGCCGTGAACAGCGCCTGCCGCACCGGCTTCCGATTGCATCTCCTGAACCAGCACCGTTTCGCCGAAAATGTTTTTTCTTCCGGCGGCAGCCCATTCGTCTATATATTCTGCCATGGTAGACGACGGAGTGATCGGATAAATCGCAGCTACTTCGCTAAACATATAGGAGATATGCGCAGCAGCCTGATTCCCGTCACAAGTCAAAAATTTTTTTTCTTTTGCCATAATTAAATCTTTAATATTGTTATATAAATCACTTCATTTGTTTAGTACAGAAATCCGAAAAGCCAGGTCGGAATGACATTGTTCTCATTCGTGTGAATGTCATTCAGCACATAATAATATTTCGGATTATTTTTAAATGTCCGGTTTGCTTTGATACAGAAAGAATATTTATTATCAATTGTAAAATCAGCATATTTTACTCCTTCATTGATTAATGAATCTTTTTGCAGCTGATTGTAAAAAAATGTCTTATATTCGGAGCACACATTCACCTGCCTCTGATTGATAACATGTAAAAGGTTTGTATTGTAAATATATACGTTAGACGGTTTCTTGGGAAAACTTTCGCCGGCATTATACAGCATGTTTATTAACCGGGCATCCGTCAGGTATTTGATGTAGTGCATGACGGTCGCACGCGACATGTCAAGCTCCTTGCTTAACTGGCTGATGTTGGGGGTACAGGGAGCTTCGAGTGAGATCAGGTACAGGAGTTTCCGTAACTTGGGAAGGTATCGCTGTTCGATCTGCCGGATGTATAAAACGTCCACTTCCAGTGTCATATTCATCGTTTTGAGCAGGTTTTCCGAGTAGTTGCGCTTTTCTAAAAAGAAAGGGTAAAAACCGTGATGCAGATAATCTCTAAAATCCGCCTGTAACTTTTGTTTCATCTGCCCGGCAATATGCTGAACGATCTGTGAATGGTTCTGTAAAATATCATTCAGTTTATATACGGGAAACTGTTTGTCATTCATAAGATTCAGGTATTCGCGGAATGAAAAGCCGCGCAAATGATAGACTGCCGCCTTACCCGAAAGATCCGGATTCTCTTCTCTCAGGCGAATCACGGAAGGGCCTGTAAAAATGATTTTCAAATCGGGAAACCGGTCGTAACAGATCCGTAATTCCCTTGACCATTCCGGATATTTGAATACCTGGTCAATAAGCAGGGTTTTGCCGCCGTTCGCATGAAATTCCTCCACAAAATCAACCAGCGTACGTACGGTAAATATAAAATGATTCAGATTAATATACAGGCATTCGCGGTTATCTGTTCCATAAAATTCTTTTGCATACGAAAGGAGAAAGGTTGTTTTGCCGATACCGCGAGACCCTTTAATCCCGATCAGACGCTCATTCCGATGGATTTCGTCCATCAAACCCCGGCGAACCAATGAAGCAGGAAGATGGGACAGTAAATATTGGTGTGTCCGGTAGAAGGTTTCCACTACAAGCAGTACTTTATTAATAATCGGGTACAAAAATAAAGAAAAAACTCAAAATTGCAAAGTCGACTTTGCAGCTTTAAGTTTTTTTACAGTAAATATACCCAACATTCGGACAGCCGTTCACCGGCGTTGGCCGGACGCATGACCCTATATATAGGGATTGGGGTGTTAAAAATCCCTATATATGGGGATTGCCGGGCGCCGCGGGCCGGACTACCTTTGCCGCGCTTAACAAATGATAAAAAATGTATGATATTTCCTGTTAATATTGCCCGGCCGGAGGGCGGCGGTGTGCCGGGCGTGCAGGCGGGCTTGTTTTCCGCCGGGTTTCGCCGCCGTTTTTTGCAGAGTGTTATTCCGGTTTGCTGCGGGCGGTTGCCGGTGTACTTTCTGGCAGTGTTTTTTCTTTTTTCCGCTTTTACGGGTTTGCGTGCTCAGAGCGGCGCCCGTCCGCAGGCGTTCATTACGGGCGTAGTGAAGTGCGGTGGGGAGCCGGTCGAGATGGCTTCCGTGTACTGGGCGGGGACGGCGGTCGGCGTTTCGACCGGCAGGGACGGGGCTTTCAGGCTGAACGTGCCGGCGGGCAGGCGTACGTTGTTATTGACGGTTGCACTGATCGGCTACCGGACGGTGGAAATCCCGGTGGAACAGCCCGTGACAAAGTCTTTCTTCGAGATTGAACTCGAGGAGGACACACATACGCTCAACGAGGTGATGATCGTCGGGAAGTCGGCGACGCGGAAAATCAACGAGCTTGCGTATAACGTGGTGGCGGTGGAGGTGAAACAGTTTCACAACTCGACGATGGACTTGAGCCACGCTCTCGACCGCGTGTCGGGCGTGCGGATTCGGGAGAGCGGCGGGACGGGGTCGAGCTTCAACTTCTCGCTGAACGGCTTTACGGGCCGGCAGGTGAAGTTCTTTATCGACGGCATACCGATGGAAAATTTCGGATCGTCGTTCCAGATCAACAATATACCCGTCAATCTGGCCGAGCGCATCGAGGTCTACAAGGGTGTGGTGCCCGTTTCGTTCGGCGCCGACGCGCTGGGCGGGGCGATAAACATCGTTACCGGCAGCCGGATGAACAACTATTTCGACGCGTCGTATTCCTTCGGCTCGTTCAACACGCACAAGTCGTGCATCAATGCCGGCTATACGTCGCCGCAGGGCTTCACGGTGCAGGCGAATCTTTTTCAGAACTATTCGGATAATAATTACCCGGTGGACGTCGACGTGGCCGACCTGTCTACCGGACTGTACGAAAACCGCCGCGTGAAGCGCTTTCACGACAATTACCGCAACGAGACGCTGATCGTCAACGCGGGCGTGACGGGAAAACGCTATGCCGACCGGCTGCTGGTGGGCGTCACGCTGGGACAGAACCGGGCCGACATACAGACGGCGGCGCGCATGGACCGCGTCTTCGGGGCGCGGTTCAGGCGGGGGAACATCGTCATGCCCTCCATTCGCTACGCCAAGAAAGACCTTTTCGTGCGGGGGCTTGACGTGAATGTCACCGGGAACTACAACCTCGGCTTCGAGCAGACGGTCGATACGGTTGCCCGCCAGTACAACTGGCTCGGCGAGTATAAGGAAAAGCCGGCGCCCGGAGGCGAGCTGAGCCGCACGCTGTACCGCTACAACAACCACAACGGGCTGCTGACGGCCAACGTGGCATACAAAATCAACGCGCGTCACTCCGTCATGTTCAACGACGTGTTCAACGTCTTCGACCGCACCGGCAGCGACGCCGCAAACCCCGACAACGAAGAGGCACGGCTCCCGCGCAAGACCGTCAAGAACGTGGCGGGACTGGGATACAAGTTTGATTACAGCGAACGGTGGAATACGTCGGTCTTCGTCAAGTACTTCACGCAGTCCACCTCGTCGTTTACCACCGTCTACTACACGTCTGCCGGCACCGTCTATCCGGAGCTGAAAACCCGCTTCGACCGGCTCGGGTACGGGCTGGCGAGCGCCTATTTTCTGATGACGGACCTGCAGCTCAAGTTTTCGTACGAGAAGAGCTACCGGCTGCCGGAAAACGAAGAACTGTTCGGGGATGCGAACACGCTGCTCGGCAACACGGAACTGCGCCCCGAGAGCAGCGACAACGTAAACGTCGGGCTGAACTGGAACATCGTCGCGGGCCGCGACCACGGGCTGATTTTCGACGGCAACCTGGTTGTCCGGAACGCCGTGGACTACATCCGCCCGCAGCAGAACACCAACGGGACGCATCAGGTGATGACCAATCAGCGCGATGTGATGAACGTCGGCTACAACGGCGAAGTGCGATACTCGTTCCGTCGCCTCCTGACGGCCGGCGTCAACGTGACGTACCAGAACCTGCGCAACAATACCCGCTACGAGGAAGGCTCGACGAGGGAAAGCACCGTCTACCGCGACCGCATCCCCAACATGCCCTACCTCTTCGGCAACGGCGACGTGAATCTCTTTTTCCCCGGCGCGGGAGGACGGCACAACAACCTGAGCATCGGCTACAACCTCCTCTTCGTGTACGAATACTACCTGCGGTGGCCCAGCCAGGGCGCGGCCGGCAGCAAATACACCATCCCCACGCAACTGTCGCAGGACGTCAACGTTACGTATGCCCTCCGCGACGGGCGCTACAACATCTCGGCCGAGTGCCGCAACATCACCGACGCCGGCCTCTACGACAATTTCAGCCTCCAGAAGCCGGGGCGGAGCTTCTCCGTCAAGCTCAGGTATTTCATTGGCAGATAAATCTTTTCAATATATATTAAATAAAACAGTTATGACAAATTCAAGTATCAAAAAGTTTGTATTCGCAACATGCGTTGCATCGCTGTTCGCCTCGTGCGACAAAAAAGAAGACACGCCTGTACCGCCGGAAGCGGAGGGCAATTTTCAGTACGTAGTAGTGGCCACGCCCGAAGGCTCCACCGCCGAAGGCGCCGACTACCTGCTGCAGACCGGCAGCCTGACGGAAGGCAGCATCACCACCGCAGGCGCGGGCATAGAGCAGGACGGCTACCGCTATTACGCCTTCCATAAAAACAAGGCGTTCAGTTTCCTCTACGGACAGGGCAATCCCGGCGCGGTTACCACCTACGCGCTGGACGAAAACGGCACGCTGAAATACGTCTCCAACCTGCAGACCGAGACCGTGCAGGTGTTCGGCACGTATGGCGACGAGCTGATTCTGATGAAGTGTCCGCGCTCGCTGTCCAGTCCCAATGCCGGCATCTACCGGGTCGACGCCGTCAATCCGCAGATCGTGGGCACCAGCTATATCGATGTGGTGCAACTGGCGGGCAACGGCGAGATGGCGCACTTCACCGGCGCCTTCCAGGTGGACGACAAGGTCTATGCACCCTACATGTGCATCAAGGATAATTATTTCCGCACCGACTATACGGACAGCACGTGGATAGCCGTCTTTTCGTGGCCCGGCATGACGCTGGAACGGGTCATCCGCGACAACCGCGCCTCGTATATCGGATACTATTTCGCCCTGCGCGGAGTGACGCAGATCGAAAACGGCGACGTTTATACCTTCTCGCACTCCCCCATCGGCAACGCCGAACAGGGCATCGTGCCGTCCACAAATCCGTCGGCCGCCCTGCGCATCAAAAAGGGCGCCGGCGAGTTCGACCAGAGCTATTTCTTCAACATTCAGGAAATATCGGGCGGCTATCACCTGCACAGGGCTTTCTACCTGAGCGGCACGAAATTCCTGCTGACCGTCATCAACAACCGGGAGCAGACGCCGCAGTATGGCGACACGAACGAACTGCGGTTTGCCATCATAGACGTGGAGGCCAAGTCGTTCGCCTGGGTCGCCGGTCTCCCGGAACCGGAGCGGCTGGTGCACGTGTCGCGCCTTCCCTTCGTTGCGGACGACGGGTCGAGCATCGCCTTCGGCATCACCGTTGCGGACGAATACCCGCACGTGTATACGATCGACGTGGCCACCGCCCGGGCAACCAAAGGGCTGGAAGTCATTTCGGGATGCATCACCTCTATCGGCAAACTGACGTTCTGATACCGGCAAATGCGGGAATGTGAAAGGGCGCCGGCTCATTCACATTTCCGCATTTACCCATTGATTTATGACTGTAAAAAAAGTAATACAGACGGTTCACCGCTGGCTTGGGCTGCTGTCCGGCTGCATTGTGAGCGTCACCTGCCTGACGGGGGCCATCTGGGCGCTCTACATACACGGATGGATAGGCGACGGCGATCCCTGCATACCGTCGCGCGACCCTTCGCTGCTGCTGCGTCCGTCGGCGCTGGCCGCACTGGCGAAAGACAGTCTGGACGGCCGTTCGCCATCCTATATTACCTACATGAAAGACCGGCCCGCCTGGCTCGGCGTTTTCGGACGGGGGACGCGGACAATGCTGATGATAGACCCCTATTCGGGAGATTTGCTGAAACGGACAGGTTTCAGCATGAACAGCGCCGCCGGACAGCCGTTCGATTTCTGGCTGTTCATCCGCCGGGGACACCAGTCGCTGTGGCTGCCGCGGGCTATCGGGCGTCCGCTGGTCAACTACGGCACGCTGACGTTTGTCGCCGTGCTGCTTTCGGGCCTCATCCTCTGGATACCGAAGACAAAAAAAACGGCGCGACACCGCCTGCGGTTTAAATGGAAAAAGGATACGGGCCTCAAACGGAAAATCTTCCGCTTCCACACTGTGGCAGGCTTCTACGTCTCGTTCTTCCTCCTTTTGATGGGCCTGACCGGCATGACGTGGGGGCTGGAATGGTATGCGGCGTCCCTGTACCGGATGGCCGGCGGGAGCAGGGAGATGCCGGCGAACGTGGAAAAGTCCGATACGGCGAACGTGCACGCGGCCATCGACCCGATGCATGCGACAGACAGCATATTCGAGATGATACTGAGCCGCTACCCCGACGCGGCATCGTTCTACATCAACTGTCCCGACGCCGCCAACCCCGCATCGGTCATCCGTGCAACCGTCTATCCCGACAAGGGCATCTACTATAACCGCGACGTCTACGTCTTCGACCGCTACTCTCTCCGCGAAATCAGGACGGACGGGCCATACAGCGGCCGCTACCGGGATGCCGGCCGTCCCGCGCGCCTCCTCCGTTCCCTCTACGACCTCCACACCGGCGCCTACTGGGGTACGCCCGGAAGAATACTCTACACCGCAGCCGCCCTGCTGGGCGCAACCTTCCCGTTCACAGGCGCATATATATGGTATAGGCGGAGGAAACGGAAAAGGACGGGGAGGTGAATTTTTTTGTGTTCGTTTCAGAAAGATGGAACTCCGGCACATCTGCATCTATAGAAGAAATAAAAATGAATTGAGCAATGAAATAAGTATCAATGTCAGGGCTGACGCATCTAAATTTTATATTGATTAAAAAGCTTATCTTCCAGACCAAAAAGTATTATGGAAAGTCCCTTGCATTATTTTTGGTTTGTTATCTTAAATGTAACGGCAGGGAAGAAAAAGACACCAGTCTGTAGATCACCTCCCTAAAACCGGACGCAGCATTGACCAACAGTGCCGTCCGTTTTCACCGGTCGATAGAAAATCTCTGCATTGGGTACTTGACGTAGCCTTGATGAAGATAACAGCCGGAAAAGAGCCGAGTTTGCCGCTCAAAATTACTCTATCCTGAACCGCATTGCCTTGAACCTGCTTAAAAATGGGAAAACAGCAAAGGTCGGAGTCAGGGGCAAACGGTTAAAAGCAAGATAGGATAATAAATATTTCTGTAAATTCTTGAAAAATTAGATGCGTCAGCGCTGGTTCATTTTTACTTTCGAGACACTTTCAATCTTCAATTTTATTTATGAATCCCCGCGGGGGGAAAACGTGGATGACATGTCATTTACGAAATCCCTTACGGGGAACCATATCAATAGAAAAACATGTGCCGCTCATTTGTTATTCCCTCAAAGGGGATTCATAAATAAGAAATGAATGCCCTGCGGGCAATAAAACGGGCTTGCCGGTCTTTTCTATTGATATGAATGCCCTGACCAATGAACAAAACCATACCGTGCAAAGTATAAAAATACCGCATTTAAGGTATTGCGGACGTATTTATTCCCACTACCTTTGCGGCGTTAAACAGTTGATTTATGGATAATAGATTTAATAGACAGAAACAGCCGGTAATGCGTGTCCGGGAATTATTTTCCGGCAGCCGGCTATCCGGTTTTGCCGCTTCGTCCGGTACGCCTTTTTCATCTATCGTTTCAAACGCCTTATCCTCTCTCCTCTCCATGCGAATGTGTAGCTGCTGTTGCATGCACCGTTAATTCTGCCTGTTCGCGTTTTTATTTTGTGGTGAAAAGGATCCGTATCCTGACAGGACCTGCCACTTTCCCTGATTTGTTTTACTAAAAAAAATGTCCTCGACAGACCGACTGCAAAAGGCTTTCGAGGACGCTAACACTAACATATAATTTTTAGAGTCATGGCAAAAGTAATGCTTTTTTTTCGAATCCGTGCAATTTTTTTCATTTGCATGATGTTTTTCTTGATTTTTATCCGGATTTCCGCCCAGCAGAGGCAGGAAATCACCGGATTGGTTTTGGACGAGGCCACGCGGGAGCCGGTTGCCGGTGCAAGCGTATTCCTCGTCACTGAAAAAACCGGCGCCATAACGGATGCCGACGGGCGGTTTACGGTTTTCGTCACGTCATTCCCGGCATCCGTTACAGTAAGTTTTATCGGTTACAAGACCGTTGCGCTGGAGTTGTATGAATATGCCGAACCGCTTACGCTGTTCATCCGGGAAGACCTGAATTTCCTGAACGAAGTGGTCGTCATTGGCTACGGCACCCAGAAACGCAGGGAACTGACGGGATCTGTGGCGACGATTCCGGCACAGACCCTGCAACAGGTGATCACGTCGTTCGACCAGTCACTGGGTGGCGCAGTAGCCGGACTGAATGTCACGCAAAGCTCCGGGCAACCCGGCGCCACGTCGAGCATTCGCATCCGCGGCGGCAATTCCATTACGGGCGGCAACGAACCGCTTTACGTCATCGACGGATTCATCCTCTACAACGACAACAGTTCCACACGCACGGGCGCCGGCGAAATCAGCGGCGGACTGAATCCGCTGGCCGCCATCTATGCCGGCGACATTGAGTCTGTCGAAGTCCTGAAAGATGTCTCCGCGACGGCTATCTACGGTTCACGCGGCGCTAACGGCGTCGTTGTGATTACCACAAGGAAAGGCCGGAGGGGACGGACGCACGTCTGTTACCAAAGTACGGCCGGCTGGCAACAGATTCGCAAAAAGGCCGACGTGCTCAATGCCGACGAATGGACGAGCCTCTATACGGACATCCAGGCAGGCGAAGGCAAACCGGCCTATACCGGCCCGACTGCAAATTACGACTGGCAGGATGCCGCCCTGCGGAAAGCGCTTACACAGAATCACCAACTGTCCATGAGCGGTGGCGACGAAAAGACGCGCTTCCTTATTTCCGGCAATTATACCGGGCAGGACGGCATCATCCGCAATACCGGTTTCAGCCGTTATGCCGCGAGGGTCAATCTGGACAGGGATTTGTACAGCAACCTGAATGTGGCTGTGAACTTTACGGCCGGCAATTCGGCGCAGCGCAGTCTCAGCAACCTGAACAACCACTATTCCAACGGCAGCATCTCCGACCCGTTCAATTACGCCCTGCGCATGCCACCGGTTGTCCCGATATACAACCCGGACGGCTCGTATAATTATGGCAATCCCTATTCCGAAGGCGACTTCCATCTGGGCAGTTTCGCCGTCAATCCCATTTCGGACTTGCTGGAAACCGATGCGCAGACGAAAACTACAAACGTGATTGGAAACATCGTTGCGACCTGTACCATTGTCCCATCGCTGGTGGCCAAACTCAACGCCGGCGCCAGCCTGAACAGTACCGTCCAGAACTACTATGCCCCTTCCACCTCAGCTGTCGGACTGTTGCTGAACGGCTATGGAGCGGTCGGCAACAAGCGTTTCAATTCGTGGCAGACGGAGCTTACCCTGAATTATACCGGACAAATCAATAAGGTTCACTACGTGGATATACTGGCCGGCTACACCACGCAGAAAACCGAAGTGGAATTTGCTGCGGCATCCTCCAACAACTATGCCAACGAAGCGCTCGGCTATCACAGTCTGTCGGGCGGTTCGGGACTGATAACGCCTTCGTCCGGCGGCTACGAGTCCGTGCTCAATTCGTTCCTGGGACGCGTCAATTATTCGTTTCTGGGCCGGTACAACCTGACGGCTACCCTCCGTGCGGACGGGTCATCGCGCTTTGCCGAAAACCGGCGCTGGGGTTATTTCCCGTCGATCGGCCTGTCATGGAATATAAACGGCGAAGCGTTCTACGGCAAAGGACGCCCTGTCAACGCCCTGAAACTCCGGCTGAGCGCAGGCACTGCCGGCAACCAGGAAATCGGCGACTACAAGTATGAAGCAACCTACGGCGCACGCAATTATTCTTTCGGCGGACAGCTGGTGACGGCCTATCTCCGCAACAACCGCCAAAACGCCGGCCTGAAATGGGAAACAACGGCCCAGTATAACATCGGCCTGGATGCCGGTCTCTGGAAAGACCGGCTGAACCTGACCGTCGACGCCTATTGCAAGAACACATCCGATCTGCTGGTGGAAATCCCACTGGAAAGCACAAGCGGCTTTGAATCCATGCTGAAAAATGTCGGCAACGTATCCAACAAAGGGATTGAAATCGGGTTAAATGCCGGTCTTGTCCAGAAGAAGGCGTTTAACTGGACGGCCTCCGTCAATTTCGCCCGTAACATCAACCGGATCACGAACCTGGGCGGACAAAGCCAGTTCTTCCCGCTGTTCAGCAATACGAACGGACTGACGACGCTGGTCGATGTCGACCCGCTGATTGTCCGCGAGGGTGAAGCGTTGGGGTCATTCTACGGGTATGTCTTTGAAGGCGTCATCCAGGCCGGCGAAGACCTTGCGTCGATACCGGCGCCCGGCTGGTTTACCCAGCCCCTGCAGCCCGGTGACCCGAAATTCGCCGACCTGAACGGTGACCGCCTGATTACCGGCGAAGACAAGGTGGTGCTGGGGAATGTGCAACCCGATTTTACGTACGGATTCTCAAGTACGCTGAATTACCGGCGGCTCGACCTTTCTTTCATCTTTCAGGGAAGCTGCGGAAACCAGCTGTATAACGCTTTCCGTCATACGCTCGAAGCGACTTCCGTGTATTATAACGCCTCCGGGACATTGCGTGACCGCTGGACGGCGACCAACCCCTCCGGCGCCGTCCCGCGTGCGATTAACACGCCGTTCCTGATTGTAGACAGCCGCTACATCGAAGACGCTTCTTTCCTGCGACTGAAAAACATCACGGCAGGGTATACGATTCCCGTAAAAACGGGCAAAGCGTCTCACCTCGACATCCGGCTGTTTGCTTCCGCGCAAAACCTGCTGACGTTCACAAAATACAGCGGATACGACCCGGAAGCCTCCTATTATGGCGGCGATGAAACCAACGGCCTTTATCAGGGGATAGACCTGGGCGCTTACCCGTCGTCCCGGACATTTGTTTTCGGACTGAACATTTCTTACTGAACTATTTCAATAACAATAAACAAACAGATAAACTATGAAAAGAATATTATCCATAACAGTACTGTTCGCCGCCGGGCTTGTTTCGTGCAACGATTTGTCGCTCGTGCCGGTGGACAGGCTCACGGGAAGCAATTTCCCCCTGACGGACAATGATGCGATTGCCGCCGTCAACGGCGTGTATATCGCCAACTCAGATTTCAGTTCCTCCTCTTCCTACGTCGCCGAACTGCCGGCCGACGCCATGCAGTGCGGCGAGGAAGTGACCACCGGATCGGGCGCCGCTATCGGCGTCTACCGGCACGACGCTAACAACGGCACGGTCACCTACGTATGGTCGGTGCTCTATCAGGGTGTGACCGGCGCAAATGCAGCCATTGACAACATTGCCGCAGCCGCAGCCGTTTCGGAGCCGCTGAAAACGAGGCTGACGGGCGAAGCGAAGTTTCTGCGGGCGCTGTATTACTTCTACCTCGTGCAGCTCTTTGGGGAAGTGCCGCTGGCGCTGCATCCCGAAGATGGAATCGGCGTAACCCGCGCCCCGCTGGATGAGGTCTATGCTCAGATTGTCGATGACCTGAAGGCCGCCTCCGCATCCGGCGTACTTCCCGTCAGCTACGGAGGCGCCGACAGGGGACGCGCGACCAATGGCGCTGCCCGGGCATTGCTGGCCAAGGTTTACTTAGTCTGGGCGCAGGTTTCTCCCGGCAGTGACGCCGCCGGGAAATATACGCTAGCCATTGAAGCCGCCAACCATGTGACCGGCTACGAACTGGAGGAGGATTTCCTCGACAACTGGAACACGAACCGTCGCAACGGAAAGGAAAACATCTTCTCGGCGCATCACGTCATTTCGCAGGCCTCGAACGGCGACGGCGGAAATCACCTGGCGCACTGTTCGTTTGCGACGGGATTCAGCGACGTGACACCCCACCTGATAGTCTCCGACCTCTCGTTCTACAACCGTTTCGACGACCGCGACCAGCGCAAGGCCGGCAGCTATGCCAAACGCCTGTACAACCCCGATACGGACGACTATTTCGAGTTCACGCTGCCCCGTTTCCGCAAATACATCGACACGCTCAACATCACGACTACGAACCTGACCCGCAGCATCGACCGCACGATCCTGCGCTACGCGGAAGTGCTGCTGATTAAGGCCGAAGCGCAGAATGAGCGCGACCTCGGCCCCGACACCGAATCGTACGAAGCCATCAATCAAGTGCGTCGCCGGGCGTTCCGTCATTTCCCGGTAACGGCGGCGTCGGCAGACGACGTCCCGGCCGGCCTGTCGTATGAACAGTTCCGGGAAGCCGTGCGCAACGAACGCTTCTTTGAGTTCGTCTACGAACAGAAACGCTGGTTTGATCTGGTACGCTGGCGGATTCTGGTGGAATCGGCCAGCGTCGTTAAGAACGAATTTACCGATAAATCGGCGATCGGCCTCAAGCATTACCGTTTCCCGATCCCCCAGTCGCAGCGCAACATCAACCCCGAAGGATTGTGGCAGAACTGGGGTTGGGACGGCGCCGACGAGGCAAAAACAGGAGCTAACCCTTATGCAGGATTCAAATAAGATGAAGAACAGAAGATTTATCATACTGGCAGGCTTTGCCGCGCTTACCGGTGCGGTAGCCTTTTCCACGGGTTGCAGCGGGACGCGAAAAGGGACAAGCGAGCGCTTCCCGTTCGGGCAGGTCGAGATACAGGCGCTTTCGGGCAGCGCCTGCATAGCGCCCTCGTACATAGCCAAAGAGATCGGTTTCTTTGAGCAGGAGGGGGTAGATGTGACGCTGGTAAGCGGCGATTTTGAATTGAACAAGCTGGGTCTGGCGACAGGCCGGTTTCCCATCGCCAACGGTGATTTCCAGTTTTTTCCCTCCGCCGCCCAGGGATTGGATATCAAGCTGATTGCCGGCCTGCACCAGGGATGTATCCAGGTGCTGGCTCCTCCGGGTTCGGAGATCCGGACGGCAAAGGATTTGGCCGGCAAGCGTATCGGCGTGGACGAGATCGGCGGTTCGCCAATGGCGGTCACCAGCGTACTGCTGGCTAACAACGGCATCGACCCGCAAACGGGCGTGACATGGGTGCCCTTCCCGCGTGAGATACTGCCGACGATAGCCGACGACGGGAAAGAAGTAGACGCCGTCGCCCTCTGGGATCCGTGGGGGCCGCTGGCCGTCCGCCGCGGATATACGGTGCTCTGCGACATTGGTGTCGATCCGCTTTTTGCCGATAAATATTGCTGTTTTATCTATGCTTCGGGTAAGCATCTGCGGGAAAATCCGGCACTGATAAAGGCTTTGCTCCGGGCTTTTCAGAAGGCAAGTGAATGGATTGCCGCCCACCCGGAAGAAACGGCGCGGATTGTGACGGAACGGGGGTATGTATCGGGCGGCGACACGGCGCTGATCTCGCAGTTGCTCATCAGTTACAGGTATCACGCCCGGCACGGCCATACCAACAAATTGCAGGCGAAGTCCGACGCACTGTATTTTTCGCACGAGTTGAAGAAGACCGGCTTCCTGCCCGCCGACCTCGACCCGGAACAGTTTGTGGAGAATCTCTATGTCGACGTGCTGGGCGATGAAGCGCCTCCGGAAAGAAGTCATGCGGATGCGACGGATACGGCTTCGCCCGGCAGAGAAACGGAGCATAATGAGTAGCATGGTGCAAGACGGCGTGCATACATTATATATAAGTAAAAAGAAAAATATGATTTCAGGTTTAAAGAGACAAAAACAGACCGTACCGCCGGCGAACGGACGGGACAATGCATACTGGAAGCCGCAGTCTAAGGGCTGGATACTTGCAGCGGATGCTGCAGTGTGGCTGGCGCTGGCGATTTCCGTCTGCGTGCCGGATGCGCAGGCGGTAAACAGCCTGTATTACCGGATTGCACTGGTGTCGTTTGCTGTGGCATGGGCGGCGGTATGGGTTGCGTCGGCGCGGGCGGGCGGGCTGCGTGCGAAGCTGTATCATTATTCGCAGTTAGTCGCGGCGCTGGGTGCGGCGTTGGCTGTATGGGATTTGCTCTCGACCAAGAGCGGCATCCTGCAGCTACCCTTTTTCCCGGGGCCGGCGCAGATTGTCGAGGTGATGTGCCGCGAGCGTGCGACGCTGCTTGTCAGTACGCTTCATTCCATGCGCCTGTTTTTTGCAGGGCTGGCATGCGGCGTCGTGCTGGGGATTGTGACCGGCGTCCTGATTGGCTGGAACCGGCAGTGGAACTACTGGCTGTTCCCGGTCGTCAAGGTAGCCGGTGTGATTCCGCCGGTTGCATGGATTCCGCTGGCGCTGGTCATCTTCCCGACCAGTTTTCAGGCGGGCGTCTTCCTGCTGACGCTGGCGTCGTGGTTTTCCATCGCTTTTATGGTGTCGGGAGGCATCGCATCCACGCCGAAATCCTACTTTGAAGTGTCGCGCACGCTGGGGGCCGACGGGCGGTTCCTGCTGTTCCATGTCGCTGTCCCCCACGCTGTGCCGCATATCTTTACCGGCATTGCCACCTCTGCCGGGATGTGTTTCATGACACTGGTCATCACCGAGATGATCGGTGCGAAGGCCGGCCTGGGCTGGTATATCAACTGGGCCAGGGCCTGGGCTGCCTACGACAAGGTTTATGCTTCCATTATCATTATGGGGGTTGCGTTCTGCGTCATTTTGGCGGTGATCGGCCTGTTCCGTAATTACTTCCTTCGCTGGCAGAAAGGGATTATCAAATAATACGGCCGGACGATATGGTAGCTATGGATCATAGATGGATTGATATACGGCAGGTCAGCCGTACTTATTTCGATACGGCCGGCCTGCGGATCGACGTCTTTCGCGACCTCTCGCTGGAAATAGGCAGGGGGGAATTCCTGTCGCTGATAGGGCCGAGCGGCTGCGGTAAGACGACGCTGCTCAGGCTGATTGCCGGGCTGGACGCGCCGCAGGCCGGGAACGTGTCTGTCGGGGGCAAGCCGGTTGAACAGCCCGGATACGAACGCGGATATGTCTTTCAGCAGGCGGCGCTGTTCCCGTGGAAAACGGTGGAGGAAAACATCGCTACCGGACTCCGGGCGCGCCGCGTCTATCGGGAAAAGAAAGGACAGGTAGGAGAGTATATCGGGCTTGTAGGGCTGGAGGGTTTCGGACGGGCGTACCCGCACGAGCTTTCCGGCGGGATGATGCAGCGCGTCGCCATTGCACGGGCGCTGATCAACGAGCCGAAAGTATTGCTGCTCGACGAACCGCTGGGCGCGCTGGACGCTTTCACCCGTATGGATTTGCAGAACATGATCCGCGAAATATGGAAGAAAACGGGTACGACGATCATCCTTGTTACGCACGATGTGGACGAAGCGATCTATCTCAGCGACCGTATTGCGGTCATGACGGCCAGGCCGGGCATCATCAGCGAAATAATTAAGGTGGGCATTGGCGGCGAAAGAGACCGGAACAGGGACGACTTCACCGGTTTACGCCGCCGGGTGCTGGAAAAGCTGCATTTGGCCGGGAGTCCTTATCCGCCTGTCCGCGGTTCGGGCGAAGCGATTTAGTAACGAAAACGATTTTTATATACATATAGTTATTAACTGATTAAATTAAAAAAAGTATGAGCAATTTCAATCCGCAGGGTTTTGACACCCTGAAAATCCATGCCGGTTATACTCCGGCAGAACATCAAGGCTCCGTACAGGTGCCTATTTACCAGACAACCGCATTCGAAATCGGGTCGCCTGAAAGAGCCGAACGGCTGGTACGGTTCGAAGAATACGGCCTGCTATATACCCGCGTAGGCAACCCGACGCTGGCTGCGCTCGAACAGCGTGTGGCAGCGCTGGACGGCGGCGTGGCGGCGCTCTCGCTGGCGTCGGGCATGGCTGCCGTGTCGTATGCGATCCTGAACGCCGGTGAAAACGGGCGAGTGATTGCCGCCGAACAGATTTACGGCGGGACGTACGACGCCTACCGGAAGGTTTATCCGAACCTGGGCGTACAGATTGATACGGTGCCGGACATCAATGATCTGGATGCCATCCGCAAACAGATAAAAAAGGATACGCGGGCGATTTTCATCGAATCCATCAGCAATCCGGTCAACGTCATTGCCGACATGGAGGCGATCGCGAAGCTGGCGCATGAGAACGGCCTGCCGCTGATTGTGGACAATACGCTGGCAACGCCTTACCTGCTGAATCCGGTCAAATACGGCGCCGACATTGTAGTCTATTCCGCAACCAAGGCATTGCAGGGACACGGCGCACTCGTCGGCGGGCTGATCGTCGAATCTCCCGCGAAGTTCGACTGGCTGGCCGGGCGTCATCCGCAGTTTGAGAAGAAAGTATTCACGTTCGGCGACCGCAATGTGGTGGAAACGTTTCCCGACTTCCCGTTCCTCGCCCGTGCACGAACGCACTACTTGGCACTGCTTGGCGCCGCACTCTCGCCTTTCGAGGCTTACCTGATACTCCAGGGCATCGAAACGCTGTCGGAACGGCTGAAGAAACAGAGCGAATCCGCCCGGACCATTGCCGAATACCTTGCCGGGCATCCCAAAGTCAGCTGGGTGAGCTATCCTACGTTACCCGGAGGCAAATACAGGGAATTGGCGGATAAATATCTGCCCCGTGGCGCCGGCGGCGTTTTCTCTTTCGGTTACAACGGGGACGAAACTGAGATTTACCGTTTCCTCAATTCGGTGAAGCTGTTCTCGTACCATGCCAATCTGGGCGACACCCGTTCGCTGATCATCAACTCCCCGCGCACGACGCATCACGAGTTAAACGCAGAAGAGAAAAGCCGTTCGGGCGTTTACCCG
>JAISCL010000380.1 GCA_031265585.1 Tannerella sp.
TCATTGTCCGTCGTTACACCTCTGGTACTGCCTTCAACGGTTACCGCAGCTCCTGCCACGATCTCTCCGAACTCGTCTTTGATCATGCCTCTGACCCTTTTTCTGGACTGGTTTACTCCAGCTTTGTCCTGCTGCCGTTCGAGTGATTCCTGCGAATCGGCGCTTGCTGTCCATGCTCCCATTATCAGGAGAAAAGCGAACAGTGTCATACTGTTTACAAGTTTTTTTAGTTTGGCATTTTTCATGCCGTCAATTAATGTGTTTGTCATATTATATATGGTTTTAATTTGTTTTACAGGTATTTCTCACGTTTTATAGTTGACGCGACCGGAAGACGATACCCGCATTTTCCGGTCGCTTTGCTGTCATTCGTTCATGCTGTCTTTTTTCATAGGCATTCCATTTTAAATAATTATTTCTGTAACAGCCCGGCTACCTTTGATGATTTCACCGTTTTTGCTGCCTGGGCAGTTGCTGTCAACATAATCAACCGGTGATTCCGGCATCTTCTCCGTCAGGTTCCAGGTCGCTTTTTCTGCTGTTGCGCCATCCTTTTTCACGGGCGAGGAGATTGTTGTATTCGTCTATGCGGATGTTTATCTCGTCGAACAGTTGCCTGCAGGTATCAGCGCCTTCAATGATTGCCGCCGCTTCAAGGCAGGTCAGGATTTCGGCATACAGTCTGTCCGTTTCGGCGCGGACGGTCTTCATTTTATACTGGGCTTTCGATGCCGCTTCCGATTCCCGGTCCGTCATTAACGAACGGACCCTGTCATTCGCATCTTTCAGTTCGTTTATCCACTCGCCAAGTCCGAGCAGGTCGACATCGGCACGGGCTGCTTCGAATTTCTGCAACAGGTTGTGAATGGCGGCGCTTTCTTCGGGCAGAGGTAGTTTCGGCGTCCCTTTATACTCTTTCACAATGGCGCCTAAACGACCGGCTGCCGCGCGCTTTTTTTCGTCAAAATGCCTGCATCCGGCACGGATTAGATCGCAGATCCGGCGAAAAGCATTGTCCCGGCGACCGTCCTCATTATGGATATCTTCGGTCGCCCCATACCGTTTCAGCTGATCTAAAGCCTGATCTTCGTCGTTAACCTGGTCGGTAAATTTCCGTATCAGCCCTGCTATATAGCTGATGTCTGTTCCAAGAGCTATGAGCAGTTGCAGAATACTGCGCATAAACTCAAAATGCAACTTATTCCTAAGTTTTTTTACTGCAATCTGTGATATGTACTTCATTTTTTTAAATTTATTTGGTTTATAATTGATTATTTACTGTCAAAAACGTCCCGCCCGCCGGCGGGGAGTTATTGTTCGGCTGACGAACACTTCCTGCTGCCGGCAGGAAGTCATTGCGCGGAAGCAAACACCTCCTGCTGTCGGCGGGAACTCGTTGCGCGGCAGCAAACACTTCCCGCCGGCAGCAGGGAGTCATTGTCCGGCTGACAAACACTTCCTGCCGCCGGCAGGAAGTCGTTGCCCGGAAGCAAACACCTCCTGCTACCGGCGGGGAGTCGTTGCGCGACAGCAAACACTTCCCGCCAACAGCAGGGACTTGTTGTCCGCCCGGATTCGATACATAACCGTATATGCACAGTTCGGCGCTACGATTGAACAGTCCTAAAAAGTCTTCGCAACTGTTGAAAATTTTGATTCTGTTGATTCTTGTGTAAAGCATGATATTACAGTGATTAATGATTAACGAATAGTGAGAGCGGATCAGGCCGCAGGGGAACAGGACGTCATAAAAAGCCGAACGGACGCCGGGACAGGGAAGATCTGCTTCCGAACTTCGTGCGTCCGTCTGAAAATTAGGATCGGCCGTATAACTTTTTGTTTTGGAAAAATATGTATCTTGACGTGCGTGTGCGTTATGCACGCGATCAATAACGCGCGTAGCGCGTATGCGTATACTATATAGTAGAGAGAGAGAGAGAGAGAGAGAGAGAGAGAGAGAGAGAGAGAGAGAGAGAGAGAGTAGTAAATATATTCATAGCAAACAAATTGAAAGGCATAAAAACACTTAACGCCTTTCTATTTTTTGTTTCCTGTATGAATAATGAACTGTGTCTCATGTTCTTCTATTTATTAACCGTTCTTATTTTTTGGTCGGGGCAAAGATAGAATATTTTTTTTATTTACTGCAAGAAAAAAATAAAAAAAATAACAGTGGCATATAAAAGTTTAACATTTATGGTTATCAAAGACCTGTTTCTATTGCAAGCGATAACTTTTAAAAAAATCAATGGGCGCCGTATCTGTCAGTCCTTTAATTTTCCGGTAAAATCCCGTGCGGCTGAAGCTCATTTCCAGGGATATTTTCTTTGTGAATATCAATAAATAAAAATAAAACCGGGATTTAATCGGTCAGTATTGATTTTCATATTAACTTTGTCCATGTAAAACGCTTGATATGCTTGAATGATTCATATAAATTGCTTATGATTAAGAAAAAAAGACGGCTGTTGATGTTATTTCTTTTTGCGTTATCATGTAATCTGTTTGCACAAAACGCAGGTTTATACCGTTCACTGGATGAAGACAGTATCATACGAAATCATCGGAACAACGAAAATCTGATGCCGGCTAAAGCCGATTATGTGGATGTTCTGTTGTCTCGCGAGGATTTTTCGAATGCGATGAAAGTACTGAATACCTATCCTCCGGATGCAGATGAAACAGTTAAGGCCCGGTGTCTGTTGCAAGTCACAAGGGTCTTACTGAAGGAAAACAAGCTGGAAAAAGCGAGGTATTTTCTTGACCGTTATGCGGATGATTTCAGTAAAAAAAACTACAGGGATCTTGCCGGAATACCATTGAATACACCGGCTGAAATATTGAACGGGGTTTATCATGTAAATAGGGGCCATACGGTTGAGGCAGCCCGCACATTCGGCGCTGTGCTTAATCAATATCCAACCGACGGCGATCAGGAAAATGTTTTTGTGAGGGCAAGCGTGCTGGTCGAAATGATACGTATGTTCGCATTGTACGATGATGCGCCGATGCTTGAAACGACCTGTAACGAACTCACCGCATTGCTGCCATTGATCGGTGACCGGAAGGCGACTTCCCTGATAAGGTTTGATGCGGGCCGATGGAGGGCCTTATCTGCCGTTTTGGCTCATGATTATGAAAAAATCAAAGAATACGCCGGACAGTTAAAACAAATACAGGCCGAGGCGCAAGTGACCGAAGCGTCATGGGGTATGAGAAAAACGGGAATGGAATTGTACGATATTTATATTTCTTATATTTCGGGCGATTATGCGGCTTGCCGGAAAGGAATTGTGCCCCTTATGTTTAACCTTACCGCGGATGATTCGTCGACAGACTATATGTATGAAGAATTACTCTTTGCACGTATTCTGGCATCGGCGATCTTTTTGAAACTGGGATATCATAATTTCGCCACTGCCTATACCGGGCAGTTTATTTCTGATTTTCAGGCAATGGATAAAAAGAAGGGCTGCTTTGTCAATGAATCGGTATTCATGTATCAGGCCATCAGTTCGATATTTGCAGAAATGAAAGACCGGGATGCATTGCGAATCTATTGCCGGTTTCAAGACAATTATTTTAAAGCAGCCGGACGTTTTCGTACGAATTATGCGACAGAACAGCATAAGAAACTGAATGAAAATGAACGTTTGCTTAGCAACGATAAAAACCTTGGTTCTCCGCTTAATATTGAATTAAGCAAGCTGTCAGGTCAATCTAAAAAGATAAGGGAACAGATCCATGAAATAGAAAAGCTCGCCGGTAATGGAGCATACGATGATGCAATGCCTTTGATTCACGAAACATTTGATTTGTATCATGATTACCTGTATCATAATTACACTTCGGGCGAAGACCTGAACTACTTCTTTAATTTCTGTGACGTTTCAATTACGCTGGCGCAAAAAGCATCTACGGACGAGTTGGCGTTCTTTGCCCGGGTATTGACCGACGGGTTTTTATCGTATGCCCGTCATTTACTTCAAATGACAAATCAGCAAAGCGATAAATTCAACTGGAGTGATTATGATAATCGCAGAATACCTTACCTTCTTTATTCTAAAGAAGTTGATGATGAACACCTGGCATCGACGATGGAACAGTATCTTTCGCTGTGCATTACAATTGCAGATGTCTTGAAAAAGGGAGATAACGAACTTTTGCTGACGACGATGAACGTAGGGTTCGCTGTAGCACAACAGTTATATGCTTATGACCGGGATGCAAAAAACAGGCGATCGTTTTCGAAATTCCTTTCCGATGGCTTACGGATCTTCTCGGAAGCCGGTTTGAAGAACAGCGAAGCCTTTACGAAGTGGTCGAACCAATTACGTAAATTATAATGTATATGAACCGTTCGGTATGTTTAATGATTGCAGCTTTTTGCCTGATATCGTCCTTGCAGTCGCAGACTGTGAGTATAAAAGAGGCGGAAGCGTGGTTTGAAGAGTGTAAAAATGCGGAGGCGCCCGATGTACTGGAGATCCTGCGCACGGCGTATCGCAGTGAAATAGCAGAAAGAAACAGGATCATCCAGGCAAAAGAGGCTGTTGACATTGAAAAACGCTTACAGGCCTGGCAGGAACGTGAAGAATACTACAATAACCGTGAAAAGTTATTCCGGTTATGCGACAATCATGTCTATGAGCAAAATGAACAAAAAAATAACCTTCAAAACCTGCCCTACCTTATAGATATGGAATGGGAGGAGGAAGGAAAAATAGAAAACCTGTTCCTCGCCGGGGCACTCTGTTCGGCAGGTTATAATCAGGGAACATTCGTATTACAGTGTTATACGTCAGGTCTGGATAAGTACAATAAGATTTATCTCTATATAGAAGATGAAAAAGGGAATATAGACGAGTCGGAGTTTCTGGTTTTGGAAAAATCGCGAAACTATCTGTTATCACAGATTAAACAGGACAATGGTAAGACGAAATTAGAAGAATTAAGGCAGCGGCGCCAGTTGTGGGATGTTAGCGTTAGCCTGCAAAAAGTGGCCGGTTTCAAGCGATTTGTAATAGGAAATATGCGTTAATTCATGAAAGTTTTTGTTCGAAATCAATGGAAATGGATTGCTTCGTTTGTTCATTCGGCGTTGCTGATGGTGACGTGCTATGCCCTTTGGAATAATCCATACACTTTTTCCGGCGAAGCAAGCCTGATTCAATGGCTGAATGTCGGGAACAGTTTGCTTGCCGGAGATGATCTTCCGAAGGATCTTTTGCTGGTCAATATTGCCTACGACCGGGAGTTTGTTGATTTTTATGACGAAAAAGGCCTGCCGTGCGGGCAGATTGACATAACGGACCGGAGTAAACTGACGGAGCTGTTCCGGTACGTTGATCAGGCGCACAACCACAAATATATCATTTGTGACGTCTATTTTGACGCTTCGCTGCAGACGCCGTCCGACGATTCGCTTTATGCCTTAATCGGGCGGATACCCCGGCTCGTTGTTCCAAAGCATGAAGGGGAGGTTATTTCCGAACAAATCGCGCACAAAGCCGCCTGCTCGGATTACAAGACGAATATCATTGAAAACAACCTGTTGAAATATCAATATTTACAGCACGGCGAGAAAAGCATTCCGGTCTATATGTGGTCGGAACTGACGGGAGGTATTTTTGAAAAGACGTTTTTCGGCTACCGGATGAACGGGAAAGTAGCCACTAACAGTATTATCCTCAATTTTCAAACCCAGTTACGGAGTACGTATAACGGGAATGATGAAAAGAATTATTTAAACCTGGGAGCCGACCTGCTTGAGGCGCTTCAGATCGTCGGGCCGGAAGCGCTTTTTGCCGATAAAACGATACTGATCGGCGATTTTTGCGAACATGACATACACTCGTCTGTTGTTGGCAATATACCCGGCATACTTATCAATTACAATGCCTGTCTTATGCTGGAACAGGACAAACCGGTTGTCGGATTTGCGTTGTGGGCGGTTTTATTTATCGTCTTTATGATTACTTCATTTTCATGTTTTTCCGACCGGTCTCTTTGGGATTTACTGTTGCATAAAGGTATTTTCAAACGGGACGTGATTCAGTTCTTCTGTACATGGCTGGGGCTTACATTTGTGCTGACAGTGTTAAACCTGCTGATCTACTTTGTATGGGGACGTTTTATTGAGATATTTATTTTTTCAGGGTACTTTACTTTTCTGAAAACCGGTTTTGATATGTATTATTTAATTAAAAACAAAAAGATATGAAACAATTAATTCCCGCGATTCTGTTTTTATATGCCTGCAACATTAGCTTGCCGGCGCAAACAATGAAGATTACATTTCTGACTCCCGAACCTGTCCGGATTGGCGACAGGGAGCGCTTTAAAGGCGACTCGTTTTTGCCGTCGGAAGAAATTACATGGAAAACGCCCGATCAGGTGATGAAGGCGTTTGATACGCAGACTAACAAAATCAGGGTGATAACGGCATCCCTGATGAAAACAGCGGGTAAAAAAACGGTTATGGATTATTTAACCGGCACAAAAAGAATGTCGGTGCGCAGTGGAAAGTTATTGAATCAGGTTGAGCTAAGCAGCTTTTTTAACCGAAGTATCGGGGTGCTCGAAAGATTTGCCGTCGAAGCCTTTCTGCCGGTCGATCAGGAACATTTTTATTATGTGAACTACGAATACGAAGGCGAGCTTGTCAACAAGAAATTGCCGGTAAACGGGCAGTCTATTGTGATTGACCGGTCGATTTTCACCATTGACGGCGTGCGGAAAGAGCCTTTTAATGTAAATCTGAAATTGTATTACTATGATGCCGCGACGGAACAGAGCCGTTTGCTGGCTGAATATCTGATGTTGAATGTGGTTTCGGGAAAATCCTGCCGTGACTTTATGGCCGCATATTCAAAAAGCGGGCTGGATACGGAAGCGCTTAATGACCTTGTTGCCGAATACCTGGCTGTTCATAATCCGGAAATTTACTTTCAGCCGGAAGATATTGAATCGTTTGTGCTCGAACTGATGTTCTGAAATGACTGGAAAAATACACACGGGAATTGCCCTGCTTTTGCTGATGCCGTCATTGCGGGCGCAGCCGCAGCAGGAAGAACTGCCGGTTGAAACGGTGGTGCAGGTCGGACATACATACGAAATCATCTCGTATGATATAAGCCTGGACGGGCGATACCTGATTTCGCTTGACAGGAGTCATAAAGTGTTGATGTGGGATATTGCATCGGGGCGTCAGATACGCGAATATACCGCCCGGCTACGCGATGGGGGCGTGCGTAAGGTTTCGATAGATAAACGGCGGAATAACCGTATCTACCTGAGCGGAAGTTCCATTACAGACATCTATGACATAAAATCAAACCGTCGCATCGGGATCCTGAATAATTCGGAACTGGACGGTAAAACACAGACAAACGACCGGTTTACGGTCATTCCCGACGGCACGCGGATGGAGATACGGGATTCGCAAAGCGAGAAACTGATTTCAAAGTTGCGCGGATATGCTACCGAAATGGGGTCGCTGGCCGTAACCGCCGGAGGACAGCAACTCCTTGTGTCGAATGAGCGTCCGGTCATGTGGGATTTAAAACAAGGGAAACCGGCGTACAGGGTGGATGAACCGAATGAAATGAAGATTTGTTTTTCACCTGATGAAAAGCATTTCCTGACTTCATCGGGAGGGAAACTGACTTTCAGGAGGACAGCTGACGGAGAAGCCGATTTTTCTATTTCAATGCCGCAGGAGACAAAAGTGAATGCGGCGGCTTTTAATGCCGACGGCACAAAAATAGTTCTTGCAACCACCATGGATTTATATGAAGCGGATGTGCCGAATCGGCAATTAAAACCTCAGAAACCGAATGCTTTGGATAATGTAATTCACAATATTACGGCCGTGATCACTTGCCCCGGAGGGAATGATTTTATTGCCGGCAGAAGCACCTGGAATATCTACAAAGGTGCTTTTGATAACCCTTTTGCACTCGAACTAAAGCGTACGCTCGGAAGTCCGCCGCTCGATTTCAGCTTTAGTCCGTCACAGGACGAACTTATCAGCTGTGGTGCAATACATAATATGAAGGAATACACGTTCCCCGATATGCGTTTAAAAGGCCCGTATTTACAGCGTGAAGTCGTATCCGATTACGATTACAGGTCTTGCTGTTATGTTACGGATGAGTTGGTTGCAGGTGGCGGTACGGATGGCAATATTTATTTATTTGACGCTAAAAGCCGGGCTTTTCTGAAATCATTGACGGCGCATAAGGCAAGCGTAGTCAGCATCCGGACATCTCCTGACAGGTCGTACTTCTATTCATCATCCGTCGACGGAACGGTTTGCATGTGGAATGCCCGGACGCATGAACTGATTGCTACGCTGGTGGCGCTCGGCGACGAACTCGACTATGTAATTGTGACCCCGGATAATTATTATATGGCTTCAAAAAATGCGTTTCAGGGGATTCACTTTGTGAAAGGAACGCAGGTTTTCGGATTCGACCAGTTCGACCTGCAATATAATCGCCCCGATATTGTACTGTCGCGCCTGGGATACAGTTTGCCGGATCAGATCAGTCTGTTTCGTAGAGGATATGAGAAAAGGCTGCGAAAAATGAATTTTACGGAAGATATGTTTTCTACGGACTTTCATATACCGTCGGCGAAAATCCTGAACAAAGCGGCATTGCAGAAAACCCGGACAGACAATAAGGCGACACTGGAGGTACTGGCTGCCGACGATTTGTATAAATTAAACCGCATTAATGTCTGGGTCAACAATGTCCCGGTCTATGGCGTACAGGGAATAGCGATTGACGGAAAAGAAGGAAATGAGATAAACCGAAAGATTGAACTTTCGCTGGCATCGGGTGCAAATCTGGTAGAAGTATCGTGTTTAAACGAGCATGGCGTCGAGTCCTATCGCGATCAGGTTGAACTTGTGGCGCCCGAAAGCAGGAAAAAACCGGACATGCATATTTTCAGCATCGGCGTTTCGGAATTTGCAGACAGCAGTTATAATCTGGATTATGCCCATAAAGACGCAACGGATGTAGCCGGCATGTTTGGCCACGTCAACCGGCACAATTTTGCAAATGTATATACGCATGTCCTGGTGAACCGCGACGTTACCCGTTCAGGCATTGTTGCGTTGAAAGAAAAACTGAAGAACGCATCGGTTGATGATGTGGTGGTCGTTTTTTATGCCGGACACGGCGTGCTCGACCGTAATTTTGATTACTTCCTGGCCACTTACGACACCGATTTTTCCAGTCCGGAGAAGCAGAGTTTACCTTATGAAGAACTGGAAAACATGCTTGACGGGATTACGCCGCTCAAGAAAATACTGCTGGTCGATGCCTGCCATTCCGGCGAGATTGATAAGGAGGAGGTGATGCTGGCCGATGCTTCGGCTACCCGGGAAGGAACGGTAAAGTTTCGCGATGTGGGGATAAAGGTGCGTGGAAAGGAAACGCACGAATCGGCAGAAATCAATCAGTTACTGAAACTTTATTTTGCAGACCTGCAAAGGGGAGTAGGCGCTACCGTGATTTCCAGTTCGAGCGGACTGGAAGTCTCCATGGAAGGAGACGACTGGAAAAACGGACTGTTCACCTACGTGCTGAAAGAGGGCATACTAAACAAAAAAGCCGATGAGAATAAAGACGGAACCGTCACCGTGAGTGAAATGCAACTTTATACAAACCGCGAGGTGTCAAAAATATCTTCGGAACGCCAGCAACCGTCCTCGCGCGTTGAAAACAAACAGCTGGACTTTGTAATAGCCTATGGATATGATTAATTTATTGAAAAAAACGGTCATAACAGTCCTGGTCTCGCTGACGGCTTTATCCGCCGGAGCCATCCCTGAAGAGATAGACACCTCGCTCAAAGCAATAGCCGGATACAGGAAATCAAAAAAGATCGACAAAGAGTTACTGGAACTTGAAAAGTTGAAACGGGCGCTTGGCTGTACGCCACAGGAGTCAACCATGATCCTTTTTCTTCCTCAGAAAGGGAAGGAGGCGGAACATGAAAGAGCCGTACGGTTGAAAAAACTGGAAGGTTCTACATTATATCAATATTATCGAATACTCTGCCTTTTTCTCGAAGCCGACCTGTATTACAGAATGAATGATAAGGAAAAGATGAGTCTGGCCCTTACGGGTATACATACAAAAACCGGGAAAGAAAGTCCGGGGAGTTTTCGGTCTATTATGCTTGGGAATCAGCAATTGAAACGCGCCCGGCAGTATCTGGCAAAGAACAGCAATTCGTATATGAATAATATGATGCTGGCCTTTTGTTATCTCAAAATGGCCCGGAATCATACGATTGTTTCAAAAAATAATCCGGAGCAGTTTGAAAAGTTTGTTACGCTGTGCAACCTTTCTTTTTGGAATGATGAGATTGAAAGTTCCTTAGCTGACCTGGAGCAGGAACTGTCGGGATATACGCCTGAGCAGCTGGACAGCGTTTATGTATTTAATGTAAATTTAATGGCCGGAAAGAGAGATTATGAAGAACGTTTTTTGGTTTTTGATGAACTGGCCTCTCGGGGGCATTTGGAGGCGCATGTTGAACTGGCTAAATGTTACGAATCGGGCATTGGTACCGAAATCAATAAAAGCGAGGCGTTCCGTCTGTATAAAATGACGGCCGAACAGGGCAGCAGTAACGGACAGTTAGCTTACGGGCGCTGTTTGATGGACGGGATCGGAACCGAACCTGATTACAGGGCCGCTTATAATTTGTTCGCGGCCCATGAGGGGACGGTCGAATTTCGCAGATCGGGAGCTTATTACATGGCTGTACTGTTTGAAAATGGATGGAGCGTTGCCGCCGATACACTGAAGGCGCTGGATTATTATATGGTTGCCGCCGAGGACGGTTATTCGAAGAATATAAAGGATAAAGCCATGAAAGCGCACCGCAGCCTGTTTGATAAATACGAAGAAGGAAGCGTGCTGCAATATGTTACTTCGGATGATAAATCGGAAAAGCGAATGGACAATATAAATATATCCGAAAGCAAAAGTGACAGTGAGATGAGCATTGAAGAGTTGTATGAAGCCGCCCTGTATTATGAAGACCTGAATAATATGCAGATGGCCAGACATTACTTCGAATCAGGCGCAGAAAAAAAAGACCCGAAAGCTATGTACAAACTGGCATTAATCTATAAAAATGAGAAGAATTATACGCAGGCAGCCTTTCATTTCAGGACAGGAGCCGGGATGAACGACAGAAACTGTATGGCCGGCCTTTCCCTTTTGCTTGTGGCAGGACAGGGCGTCGATCCCGACATGGATGCTGCCGGTCAATATGCCGAAAAATCCGGATCGAAAGAGGCGATGGAGTATGTAAAGGAACAGGATAAAGCTTCCCGGCTTTGTATCTGGGGAAAAGCGGCGTATAATGCGAAGGAATATAAAAAAGCGCTGTATTATTTTGAGCGCGGATCGCTCCGTAATCATATAGAATCGTCCTATTATGCGGGGAATATTTATTACCGGGGATTAAGTATTACGAAAGATTATGATAAGGCACTGTTTTATTTCCGTAAAGCCCTGCCCTACGGATGGGCTTCCCTGAGTTTGGGGGAGATGTATGAAAAAGGATTAGGAGTAAACGAAGATCCGAAAGAAGCTGAAAAATACTATAAAATGGCAAGAAAAGACGGAATTAAAGTAGAATCAGGGAAAAATCAGGAATAACGACGGTCGGGAATCCCATCGGGATAACATGTTAAAAATGAGGATTTCACATGCCATCCCTCCGGGATTTTCTGTCGCACATCCGAAATTTGAAAATTTATACTGCGTGCGGTGACGGTTTTGTATAAACCTCCGAGACATCTCTATAATTGTTTACAATTTCATTTCCCAGCCGGGTTCATAATCGCGGCTCCAGAGTTTTATGGCTTCCGGATCGTTCAGGATGTGTCCGTTCGTATTGTCTATGCGTAATGAACGTCCCATGCGCTGGGATATATTTCCTAACTGTACGAGTAGCGTACTCTTGTGACCGGAAACAATATCCGAGTGCAGCGTCTGGCCTTTTTGAATTGCATCGAAGAAGTTGTTAATATGCAACGCATCCAGGCTCTCGGCGGGATTCATCAGGTTACGCGGATCAATGACTACCTTGCCGGCCTGTTCTTTGATCAGTTTATTATCCGGACTGAAAATTTTATATCCGTCATCGCCTGTAATTAAAAGGCTTCCCTTATCGCCATAAAACATGCTGCCGACGCTGCTGCCTTCTACATACCGCCCGTTACAGCTTCGGCCTTCCCAGGTCATGGAGAACTTATTGCCGAACTCCATATTGATTATCTGCGTATCAGGGGTCTCCCAGTCGTCTTCGGCAAAGTAGCGGCCTCCGGCCGAATTGACCATTGTCGGATAATCCACGCCCAGGCCCCAGCGAAGGATATCGACCATGTGTGTTCCGTTATTCAGCGCTTCCCCTGTTCCCCAACGCCAGAACCAGTGCCAGTTATAATGCACTACATTATCCTTATAAGGTACGCGCGGAGCAGGGCCTTGCCATAAATCCCAGTCCAGCCATTCCGGAACAGGCGTTTCCCTGCCGGTACCGATCGGCTTCCGGTTGTTGGTATACCATGACTTGCCGAAATGTACTTTTCCGATAACGCCTTCCTTCAGCGCCCGAATACCTTCCTGCACGTTCGGCCATGAACGGCGCTGATTTCCCATCTGTAAAACCCGTTTGTATTTCCCGGTAGCCTGAATCAGGATTTCACCTTCGGCGGGAGCATAGCTGCATGGCTTTTCCAAGTAAACATCCTTACCGGCCTGCATGGCCATTAACGCGGCCGGTGCATGCCAGTGATCCGGTGTCGCCACGACAAATGCGTCCGTGTCTTTTGTTTCAAGCGCTTTACGTATGTCTTTTTCTCCTTTTGGGCTGTAGCCCATGACCTTCTCTATGGATGAGACGCATTTGGCAATCGCCCTTGAATCCACATCGCAGATACGTGTTATTTCACACCGGGCCTGTTTGGCAAAATTAGTCGCCAAAGCCGTTCCCCTTGCGTTTACGCCGATGACTCCCACTCTTATTTTGTCATTGGCCCCCATGATATTCGCATAACTTTTCGCGCTCATTCCGGGAATAGCGCCTCCCACTGAAAAGGCGGCAGTCCCGATCGCTGCCTGCCTGATAAAATCTCGTCTTGTTGTCATAATAAAAAACAGTAATGTTACATTCTACAAATATGCCCCTCATTTGAAAAAAAGGATGCCCGAAAAACGCAGTAAAATCCTCAAAAAGCGTCAATATGCTTTGGCATGGCATTTGTCATTCATAAAAACGCGAAAAGGGTATTTTTATTTTATCGCTTTATAGCGAAACAAAATTGCCTTATTTTTCGAATTGACGTTTTTTGAAGATTCTTTTTCGCAAATTATTTACTGGATAGAGATTCATTCCCATACATTTGTACGGATAAATGTACCGACTGAATTATGAATCGAAAAATCAGCTTTGTCATTGCTTTACTTATGCCTGTGATCCTGCAGATTCACGCGCACGGAAAGACGGTATGGGGCGTTTCGGCCGCACATTTGGGGGAGCCGTACAGTGGCGCTGTTTCTTTTGAGGACCTGCTGGAAAACAGGCGCATCCTGTCAATAAAAGATTTTTACAGAATCGGGGGTGAAAATGTGCCCGCGACTCCAACCGAATGTAAAATGCTGTATACGGCAGATACTCTTTTTGTGCTGTTCCGCTGCCGGGAAAGCAATCTGTCATTCCCGGCCATAAGCCATCACGAAGACTGGTTTTCGCTATCAGGCTCTCCCGTGGAACAGGATGCGTCTTTTCCCGACAAAACGGATTTTTTCCTTATGCCTTCCATGGCGTCTTCCTCTTATTATCAGTTTACCGTTACGCTCGACGGAAGACGGTTCGGTAGCAAATTCAATGCGCCGCAGACCCTTCAGGACGCTGACGGGTCGGTACCTCAGCGAAGGCATGAGAAAATCGATGACTTTGATGGGATGACAGTCAAAAGGGAAAACGAATGGATTGCTTTTCTTAAAATACCCTGGGAAACAATAGGAGGAAAGCCCGCATCCCCCTTCGGATTTATCCCGGTACGAACCCACTGGCGAAATTCCGAGGTGAGCAGTCCGGTTGCGATGGACTATTCCGACCGTCCTGCGGCAACGGATCTTTTTATCGAAACTCATTTCGGCAGTGCGTCCAAAACGCATGTCTACGGTCAGGCGCTGTGCCGTTTACCTTCCGGCAGACTGCGCTGGCAGCGACCGGCACAGATCTTTTATCCGGACGAAAAGACAAAGTACGGAATCCGGAAACTGCAACAGTCGACCGGTGACGCGACTACGGAAAAGAACCTGCCGGACAGGTTAGCCCTGATACAAAGCTGGGTTAGCCTGATGGAACTGGAAGGTTTTAATTTCGGGAGTACCAGGGGGTCTCTTCCCCTGGAAGATATGTATGCATACCGCGTTCGCAGGAACGTGAACCGGGAGCTTCAGCAGAACAATGTGACCGGAGCCTGTAAATCAATTGATACTTATTTAATCAAACTGGACAGTGTTTCCGGTATCTGGTTTGCCGACGGTTCACCCGGAAATATTCATACGGAGGCCTGGACGCCCCTGACAGAGATCGAATCCGTACAGTCCGACGGTCAGGTATCCGCTTTGCGCTGCAGGGCCGGAGACCGGTATGTAAACCTGTATCTGTCTCTGCCGGCGACGGGAGGCGTCCGTCTCCATTCCGGCAGGGAGGGCTTTTTTACTCCTGACAGTCTGCACCCGTTACAGTTCCGCGAGGGAGGAAAACCCGGCGTTTATACCTGTAAGGAGAATGCATTGGAGATCGTTATAACCCGGAAACCCTTCGGGATCTCATTCCTTGATTCCGGCGGCCGGTTGAAATTGAAAATCACCGGTATCGCCTTCCGGTTAAGTGCGGAAGGGGCCGTGGAAGCCACCGATTTTCGGACGGCTGTGACACCCGGCGAAGCCATCTTCGGGTTTGGGGAAAAGTTCAATACGTTTAATCAGAACGGAACCGTACTGACGCTTTGGGGTATGGATGACTGGCTGGGACTGACAACCGGCCTTCAGAACCAGAGTTATAAACCGATTCCTGTTTACCACAGTACAGAAGGGTATATGGTTTTTGTCAATTCTTCCTGCCGTTTGCGCGCCGATATTGGCAAATCTGTCCCCGGTCAGCTTCGCTTAAGTCAGCATGGGGCTATTTTCGATTATTATTTCTGGATCGACGCGCCCGAGCAGGCGCTTCAGTCCTATACCCGCCTGACGGGGAAGCCGGTATTGCCTCCCAAATGGGCGTTTGAACCCTGGATGGGAAGAACCGGAAGGGGATGGAGGGCGACTCCTTTGGATCCGGTGGAAGAGAAGAAACGCGTGATTCGCCGTTTCGAGGAACTGGATATTCCCCATTCGGCCATTTACGCGGAAGGGGTTGGCGCCGAAAGACCCGACCTGCATACGTTTGCAACTGCGCATAATATCAAAGTCCTGTCATGGTATTATTCCGCCGTCGATGAGGAAACGCAACGAAAATTAATGCCGACGGCAGATTCCGCCTCTCTTCCGGTGTTGCGGATAAATAATCCGTTGAAACTTGCTTCCCGCGATATTTCTTATATCGACTTTACGCATCCGAATGCCGGAGAGCTTTCTAAGCGATGGTGGAAACGCAGGTTAGACCTGGGCGTTGCCGGCAGCATGATTGATTTCGGCGACCGCGTGCCCGAGGATGCCGTCTTCCATAACGGAAAGAAGGGAGACGGGATGCATAATTTTTACGCCTACGATTATCACCGGGTATATGCGGAAGTTTTTGCCGAAAGACGCGGCGCCGACTTTATCCTTTTCGGCCGGTCGGCGGCGCCGGGTACTCAGCGGTGGGTGGCGCAGTTTGCCGGTGATCTTCGCGGCAACTTCAGGGGACTGGAGGGAGGTCTGAATGGCCTTTTGAATTTAAGCGCCTGCGGATTCTCCACCTGGGGAAGTGACCTGGGGGGCTTCCGCGCCTGGCCGGATCCGGCCGTGTATATCCGCTGGACGCAATTCGCCTGTTTCAGTCCGCTGATGCGTTCCCATGGGCGGGTGCCAAGCGAGCCGTGGGAATACGGCGACCGGGCGGTGTCCAATTATAAGCAGTATGTCTGGGTAAGAGAAAATCTGCTTGATTATATCTATAACTCGGCAGTGGAATCAAGCAAGTCGGGACTTCCGATGGTACGTGCGCTGCCACTGGTTTTCCCGGGAGAGGCCGATTCTGTTTCCGATCAGTATATGTTCGGCAAAGCATTGATGGTTTGTCCGGTTATTACGGAAGACAATAAACGGACGGTCACGTTTCCTGCGGGTAAATGGACGAATCTGTGGAACGGTACGGTAACCGTCGGTTCCCGGACGGTAGAAACCGCGGCCCCTCCCGATGTGATCCCGGTCTATATGCGCGAAGGGACGGTACTGCCGGTCAGCCTGCATCCCTGCCTTCGTTTCGGAAGCAGCATGAGCCTTGAACGGGTGGATGCCATTCTGGTGACTTTACCGGGTAACGGCCGGGAGATCTCTTATACGGATTACCGGAAAGTCGGGGTAGAAGTCAGGCAGACTTCCGCTTTGCTGACGGTTTCGCTTACAAATGCGCCGGACATACTCTACCTGATTATATACGATGAACAGATATCCGCTGTCCGGGTGGACGGAGATCCCTTACCCCAATTAAAAGAAACGGAACTGGAAACACTTCCTCCGGGCTGGTACCGCGAACCGGAGCAGGGAAGAACCGTTATACGCTTACCCCGCGGTTTGTCCAAAACAATCGAATGTTTATAAAATTCAACTATGACACAAATTTTCAAAAAAGATCAGTTAGAAATAAGGGTATATCCTACCCGCAAAGGCATGGGAGTGTCGGCAGCAAACGATGTAGCTGTCACTATCCGTATATTACTGTTGCACAAGCCGGCATTAAATATGATATTTGCATCCGCTCCCTCGCAAAATGAATTTCTTGATGCCCTGCGTGCGCACACAGATATTGAATGGGAACGTATAAATGCCTTCCACATGGATGAATATGTCGGATTGCCGGCTGAAGCGCCGCAGGCATTCGGTAATTTCCTGAAGAAAAAGATTTTTGACGGATTGCCGTTCGGGGCGGTTCATTATCTCAATGGCAACCATCCCGACCTGAAGGAGGAGTGCCGGCGCTATACGGCGCTGTTACGGCAGCATCCGGCAGACCTGGTCTGCATGGGTATCGGGGAAAACGGACATATTGCATTCAATGATCCGCATGTGGCCAGTTTTGAGGACTCCGAATCCGTCAAAGTAGTCGACCTTGACGAAAGATGCCGCATGCAGCAGGTGCACGACGGCTGTTTTGCATCGCTTGAGGAAGTCCCCACTCATGCCCTGACCTTGACTGTCCCGGCATTGATGAGTGCATCTCGCCTGTTTTGCATGGTTCCGGGAAAAACGAAAGCATGGGCGTTATATCATACCGTGACGGACCCTGTTTCGGAAAATATTCCGGCAACAAGTCTTCGACGGCATAAATGTGCTGTCATATATGCCGATATGGACAGTGCGTATATGCTGGCAGACCCGTCGCCTGTAAGCGTGGATTCCTTCCGGTAATGTTATTCTATTAAAAAAACAGGCTGCGAACGGAAATTTTCCGTAATTTTACGCATGATTATGTATCGTTTTTTTGATAACACGGATATGCATTTAAAATAAAGAATGAGTTTTACCATGAAAAAAATACTTTTACTTACAGATTTTTCCAGTGGATACAGCCGGAGCCTTTTACGGGGTATTGTGAGGTATTCCAAAGAGCACGGGCCATGGGCGTTCTACCGGATGCCGTTATTCTACCGTGAACTGTACGGGGATGACGGGGTTATAAAATGGGCGACGGAATGGAAGGCCGATGCGGTAATCGCCCAGCTGGAACATGTGGATCTGGACAAACTGAATCGCCTGAAGATTCCCGTTATTATCCAGAACTATAAGGAAAGGGCCGATAAGGTCTGTAACATTACAGGCGATTATTTTAAAACGGGCGAAATGGCTGCGAATTTTTTCCTGAGCCGGGGGTTCCTGAATTTTGCGTATTACGGGTATAAGGAGATGATCTGGTCGCGTGAGCGCGCCGACGGATATCGCAGCCGGATCGAAGATTGCGGGTATGCCCTTTCCATGCTGAATAATAACAAAAACAGAGATGAACACTGGTCGTCCAACCTCCCCATGCTGGGAAACTGGCTGTTATCCCTGCCGAAGCCTGTCGCTCTTTTCGCCTGTGATGATACTTTTGCCCTGCAGGTTACGGAAACATGCAGGATTCATAATATCACAGTACCGGACGAGGTCGCTGTCCTGGGCGTCGACAATGATGAACTGATCTGTAATATCTCCGATCCCCCGCTGTCATCGATTGTGTTGGATGTCGAGAACGGAGGTTTTGAGGCGGCCGGGATGCTTCATCAACTGATGGACCGGCAGATCTCCCGGACTTTTGATATTGTAATTCCTCCGCTCCGGATTGAATCCAGGCAGTCGACCGGGGAATTCGCCACGGAAGATAAATATGTCCTGAAAGTAATAGCGTATATCAAAGAGCACTTTGCCAATCCCGTTTCCACGAACGATCTGTTACGGATCGTTCCGTTTTCCCGGCGCGTTCTTGAGATTAAGTTCAGGAAGGAAACGGGAATATCCGTGTACCAGTATCTTTTAAAGTACAGGATTGAGCAGTTTGCCGAACTGCTGATAAAAACGAACAAACCGTTAACCGAACTGGCGACGGTCTGCGGATTTGAGGATTACAGAAATGTCGCCCGCATATTTTATAAATACAAAAAAAATACACCCTTACAGTATCGCAACCGGTATAAATGTTTTTTTGCCGTTTAAATTCTTAAGAAAGGCCTGCCCGGCGTTTTTTGAGGATTGAGTTTCGCAAATAAGCAGCCGGAAGAAAGATGCAGCTCCCGCCACTCGCGAAATAACACCGGGAATCTGCTTCGCGCACAGTGGAGCGGCGCAGAACATTCCGGGCATGACCTGCAAACCCGCTCTCATGCGGTAAGAAATCCAACGCTTTTTGAGGATTAAGTTTCGCAAATTAAACATCCGCAAAGAGGATGTCCCGGTATCTTTGTACTTCGGATGATGCTATGAACATGTAATTTCCACTTATCAAAAAAAGAATTGAACATGAGAAATCGTTTATTAACATGTATGTTTGGTATTGTACAGTTTTTCTTTGTACTGTCAATGGAGGCCCAGGAGGCAGAACCTGCCGGTTCCCCTGAAAAAACAATTCAGTTGTTATACGAAACCAAACCGCTGAGATATGTAAATGGAGCCGTCTCCCATATTTCCGGCGATGAAGTTTCCAATGCGCCCGGTTTAAACCGGTTAAATGTCCTGGCCGGAAGGTTGCCGGGGCTGGTACTGTATAATATAGACGGATTGCCGGGTTATGAAAATTCAACCTTCCGGTTACGCGGGAATCATACCTTTTCCTCGAACCGTAGCCCGGTCATCCTTATTGACGGTAAGGTGGACGATTATACGTCGCTGGACCCTTACGATATTGAAAGTATCGTGCTCCTGAAAGATGCGGCTTCAGCCGGCATGTACGGGTTGCGCTCGCTGAACGGCGTCGTGCTGGTCAATACGAAAAAAGGCGAGGAAGGCAGAATAAAGGTAAGTTTCAATACCGAACTGTCTTCTTCCCGGCCGACCCGCATGCCGAAGTACCTGGACGCTTACCAGTATGCGCTCTTATATAATGAGGCGCAGTTGAATGACGACCCGGATGCAACGCCCAAATACGATGCAACAGCGCTGGAAGCATACCGCACGGGAAGCGATCCGTACAGGTATCCCAACGTGGACTGGACGGATGAGTTTATCCGGAAAAACTACCTGCTGACCCGCTACAATCTGAATGTAAGCGGCGGCAATAATACGGCCCGGTATTACGTCTCCGCCAATTATCTGCATAACAGCGGCGTATTTAATGTCGATAAAGAGATTAACACGTATAATACCAACACGGGCCTGGATGTGATGAATGTACACGGAAATGTCCGGTTGAACATCGGCCGGTACCTGAAGGTCAATACGGATATCCGCGCCAAAAAGGAGAAGCGGAATGCTCCCGGCGGATACAGCGCCACTTATGCCAATACTTTAATCACAAGTATGTTTGCAACTCCCTTTAATGCCCATCCCATCCTGAACAGGGACGGCTCAATCGCAGGAACAGCCGATTACCAGAACAACCCTTACGGCATCCTGAATTACAGCGGATATTCCGTCTGGGAACGTTCCTCCATCTCCAGCTATGTGGATGCCTCCTACGACTTGGGCCGCTTCATCAGGGGACTGAGCATTGAAGGAAGAGCCGGGTTTAATACTTATACGGATTATTATACCAACCGAACAAAATCATTCGCCAAATACCAGATGAATACCGACGGAAACAGCTATACGCAGATCGGCCTGGACAGCGAACTGGGCAACAGCGGCGCATACAGTCAGATATACCGGAATTTCGACCACAACATCGGACTGAGGTATGCGGGCACATTCGAGCAACATGCGGTGGATGCTTCGTTTCTTTTCGACCGTCAGCAAGTGACCAATGCGCAGGCTGCGAACCTGGCATCGAACTTCCAGGGGCCGAAAGGCAGTCTTTCCTACCGTTTCAATGATACTTACCTGGCAGACTTCTCTTTTGCCTGGCAGGGAAGCGAGCAGTATCCGAAAAACAGGCGGTACGGATTTTTCCCCGCGGCAGCGCTGGGATGGATCGTATCGAATGAAGCCTTTCTGCAGCAGGCGGACTTTATCGATTTCCTGAAAGTAAGGGCTTCTCACGGACTGGCCGGCAATCATGTGAGTACTTATTTTGAATACCTGGAAGCTTTTACTTCCGCAGGCAGCAACTATTTCCTGGGCGTAAATCCTGCCGGACAGACCGGCTATTACCAGTCCAAAGTATCCAATCCCGCGCTGACGTGGGAAGAGGCGCGACAGACAAACGCGGGACTTGATTTTACCGTATGGAATAACCGGCTGAGTTTTTCAGTCGATTATTTCATGGAAAAAAATAAAAATATCCTGATACAGAATGCCATTACAGGAATGTACGGAGCCAGTGTCTATATGCCTGCGGGTAAGTTCGAGAACAGGGGATATGAGCTTCAGGCAGGCTGGACGGATCAGATTCGGGATTTCAGCTATTCCGTGAAGGCGAATTATGCTTTTACCCGGAATAAAATCGTTTATCAGGACGAAATATACCGGGAATATCCCTGGATGTACCGTACCGGCAAGGCATACGAAACAAAATTCGGCTATGTTTTCGACCGCTTTTTTACGGAAGAAGACAATATCGCCTCCTTGCCGGATCAGTCCATGCTGGGAGGAACCCGGCAACCGGGAGACCTGAAGTACAAAGACCTGAATAATGACGGAGTGATTAACGATAATGACATAACCGACATCGGAAACTCCAAAATGCCGGAAGGCAACTACGGCATCAGCCTCGGTGCGCAATATAAGGGGATCGACCTGAATATCCTGTTCCATGGGGCGCACGGAGGAACGTCTTATCTCAGTAACAATACGTACTGGGCTTTCCACAACCGTACGGGGAATGTAATGGAGCACCATCTGGATCGCTGGACACCCGGCTCCGGCCAGTCAGCCGAATATCCGCGGCTGTCACTTTCCAATTCCAATAATACGGCATACAGCTCCTACTGGATGAAGGATTATTCGTTCCTGCGGTTGAAATATGTGGAAATAGGGTATACTTTACCGCTAAGCATCTCGCAAAAAGCGGGAATGACGAAAGCGCGCATCTTTGTTAACGGGCAGAATCTGCTCTGCTGGGACGGTGAAGGAGTGATAGACCCGGAACTGCAGGACGGCGGAATAGCCTTTCCGATCCAGCAAACGTTCAGCGTAGGTCTTAATCTTGTTTTCTAACTTGAAAAATATATGTGTGATGGAAAAACTTAAAGCATTTATTACTTTTTTGATTTGCGGCGTCACCGGCTGCCATTTCCTGTCCTGTTCCGATGAGACGATTGGCGATGTGCCGGTTAACTTTATCCCGCCGCATATCATTTATGGCGATTCGACAAAGATTACGCAATTTGTCAATAATGTCTATTCTTTTTTGCCCGCAGGATACAACCGCTTTGACGGCAATACGTCCATGCTGGCGGCTTCGACGGACGAAGCCGTCCATGCAGTTCCGGGTTCGGATATGGAAAAGTGGGCGAACGGAAGCTGGGATGCCAATACCGGATACGATAACTCCTTTTCCGACTGTTATACTGGTATCCGGCGGTCTTTTGTTTTTGAAGAAGAAATACTCCCTTATATAGAAGATATCGTAATGACCGAAACCGGGCGGAATTTGTGCCTGGGGCAGGTGCTCTTCCTGAGAGCTTATTACAATTATGAACTGCTGAAGCGTTTCGGCGGTTATCCGATTGTGACAAAAGCGCTCTCTACGGACGAAGACCTGAATATTCCGAGAAATACGTATGATGAATGTGTCACTTACATTACCGGGCTGTGTGACCGGGCAGCTGCCCTGTTACCGCTCTCACATGCCGCCAACCAGTTGGGAAGGGCTACCCGGGGTGCGGCGCTGGCTTTGAAAGCCAGGACCCTGCTTTATGCGGCCAGTCCACTGTTCAATGACGAATCAAAGCCCCAGGACGATCCGGAGCACGGAAAGTATGATCCGGCCAAGTGGGAAAAAGCGGTGGCAGCGGCGGCAGCGGTTATCAGCCTGAAAAATGCGAACGGCTCGCCGGTATACTCCCTGTATACGGCCGGCGAAGGATACAGTGACTTTTTCTACGTATTGAACGCGAATAATGAAATCATCCTTTCCCGGATGGCGGCTGCCGGCAATACGGTAGAACGCCTGAACGGCCCGGTAAGCATCACGAACGGACAGGGAGGAACGTGTCCGACCTGGGATCTGGTAAGCGCCTATGAAATGATCAATGGCGAGCCTTTCGACCCGAACAATTCGGAACATGCGGCAAATCCTTTCGAAAACCGGGATCCCCGCTTTGAAAAAAGCATCCTGTACAACGGGGCAACCTGGATGAACGGCATGACGATCGAAACATTTGAAGGAGGGAAAGATCTGGCAGGCGACAGAGCGACCCGTACCGGTTTTTACCTGCGCAAATTCTGTAATATAAGCGCGTCCTGGAATGCGCCGACGGGAACTACACAGCACTGTTTCCCGCTGCTGCGTTACGGAGAAGTGTTACTTGCCTATGCCGAAGCAATGAATGAAGCGTACGGCCCTGACGCTGATCCGGGAGGATACGGGATGACAGCCCGGCAGGCAGTAGAACTGATCCGTAAACGGGCCGGGCTGACCGGGAATATTGATCTGTCGGTAACGGTTCCGTCAGGCAACCGGGAAAACATGCGTGACGCCATACGGCACGAGCGGCGTATTGAACTTGCCTTTGAAGAGCATCGCCACCTCGATGTCAGAAGATGGAAAATCGCGGAAAGTGTACTCAACCAGGCGGTATCCGGCTTAAAGATCGGGAAGAATGACGACGGGACGTTTACCTGTACCCCGCAGGTTGTCGAGTCCCGCGTATTTACTTCCCGGATGTATCTGTATCCTTTCACACGGACGGAACTTAGCAGAAATTCAAATCTAATACAGAATACCGGTTGGTAAGAATGTCAAATAATAAAAGAAATTTAACATGAAAAGATTATATATATTGTTGTCCGCTATTTTGTTTTGCAGCAGTCTGTGGGCGCAGAATATTACCGTTAAAGGTAAAATCATATCTCCGGAAGATCCCGAAGGATTGCCGGGTGTCACCGTAATGATCAAAGACAGCGGTACGGGAACGGTCACCGGTACGGATGGAAGTTATACCATCCGCGTCCCTTCTCAGGAAACGATACTGCGCTTTAGTTCCATCGGGTTTGTAACACGGGAGATAGAGGTAGGGAGGCAGACGGTTATTGACCTGTCGCTGGAACCCGATGTGAAATTCCTGGACGAAGTCGTTGTGGTAGGCTACGGCGAACAGAAGAAGGCAAGCGTGGTAGGCGCCATCTCCAGTGTCAAAAATGAAGATTTAAAGAAGGCGACGCCCTCCAACCTGACTGCCGCAATCGGAGGACGTGTTACGGGAGCGCTGGTACGGCTCGGCGACGGGAATGTGGGAGGAGGCGATGCGCGCTACTCTTCGGCCGAGCTTGATAACGCCCAGATTTTTATCCGCGGTAAGGCCACGACCAACACGGCGGTTCCCCTGATCCTGGTAGACGGGGTGGAATCTTCCTTCTCCAGAATCAATCCGGAGGATGTCGAGCAGTTCAGCGTCCTGAAAGATGCTGCTGCAACAGCCGTATACGGAGTAAGGGGAGCCAACGGCGTAATCATTGTAACAACCAGGCAGGGGGTGGCAGGAAAGCCGAAAATTACGCTGAATATGCAGGGAAGGATGCATGAACCCCTGAAGTTCCCGCATCCGCTGGGCGCTTATGATTATGCCGTTCTTTATAACGAGGCGAACCGGAATATGGGAAATAAGGAAACATATTCGGAAGAAGCGATAGAACACTGGCGACTGGGAGACGATCCGCTCCGGTACCCGGATGTCGACTGGTATGACGAAGTAGTGAAAGACCATTTCTTTGAGGAGCAAATCAATCTTAACATTACGGGAGGAACGGAGTCGGTGAAATACTATGTGTCGGGCGAATACAATCATGCCGGAGGCCCTTTTGCAGCCGTGAAAAGACTGGAAAACGACTATAAAAGATACAACCTCCGTACAAATTTTGATTTTAAGGTAACCGGGACTACCGACCTGAGCGTGAAACTGAACGGACGGCTGGAAAGCAGGGGCGATATCAACTATGGCGAATCTACCGGACAGCGTTATTATGGTTCCTTCTGGTATGGAATCCTGTCTTCCGCAAACAATGTGGCACCTGTTTACAATCCCAACGGGACGTATACGTACGGTGACGGGCCGAACTGGAACCTCCGTTCCATACTCGACGAGGGAGGCTACCGCGTACGTTTCTCCAATTCACTGGATGCCAATCTGAATCTGAAGCAGAAACTGGACTTTGTGCTGCCCGGCCTGTCCACCCGGATCATGTACGGGTCTACCTATTCTTCCGGTTCCCGTAAGGTGATCAACCCGGAGCAGATACCCGCCCTCTGGAATTATAACCCGGACACCGGCAAGTATTCGCTGGCGCGGGCGGAAGGCGCCAAGTCCTACGGTGTGGACAATAATAATCTTCCGTATGCGCGGAGAACCCACTGGGAATTTGCGTTGAATTATGACAGGACTTTTGCCGGCGCACACAATGTAACCGCCCTGGCAATTTATACGCAGGATGCTTCCGAGTCCAACAACAGCCTGCCGGTGTCTCACCGGGGAGTGGCCGGAAGGCTCACCTACGATTATAAACTGAAATACCTGGCAGAGGTAAATATGGGATATAACGGTTCCGACCAGTTTGATAAGGACAACCGGTATGCCCTGTTCCCTTCGGTCTCGCTGGGCTGGGTGCTGTCGGAAGAAGATTTCATGAAGAATCACGTAGGATTTATTAATTTTCTTAAGTTCAGGGGATCTTATGGAACGGCCGGAAACGATAAAATCGGAAGCTACCGCTATCTGTATCAATACGAGTTTAATACAACCAATAGCCGGTGGACGGATTATCAGCATGAGATTTATAATTTCGGCGTGACGCCCGTTTCACAGAATGGAATGCGGGAAGGTACGCTGGGCAATGACAATGTAACCTGGGAGGTCGCCAAAAAAGCGAACATCGGCGTCGATCTCCGTTTATGGAAAAACCGCATCAAATTCACGGCGGACGTGTTCCGTGAAAAGCGGGACAATATTTTAGCCGTCAGAGCCGACATACCGATCCAGACAGGACTGACCACCTCGAAGCTGCCCGCTCAGAATATCCGCAAGGTGTCCAACAAAGGATACGAGCTTGAATTATCCTATATGGATACATTTGGCGATTTTGAGGTGAGTATCGGCGGAAATTATACCTATGCGCGCAGTAATGTGGATTATATGGCGGAAGTACAGATGCTGTATCCCCACATGATGAGCGTCAATCATCCGGTCGGACAGCCGTTCGGTTATGTATGGACCGGGAAATTCTACGATTATGACGACCTGACCGATCCGAATGTGCCCAAGCCGTCCGGCACGGTGTATGCCGGCGACCTGATGTTTGAGGATGTGAACGGCGACGGAGTCATTGATAATTATGACCGGAAAGCGGTCGGTTATACGACTGTTCCCGAAATCATTTACGGCTTCAATACCGGCGTCGCCTATAAGGGTTTTTACCTGGATCTGTTCTGGCAGGGGGCAGCTCATGTCAGTTCCCGCTATAACAACGAGCTTCGCTATGAATTTTATTCAAAGAATGTGTTGCCTTTCCATAAAGACCGCTGGGTGTATGACCCGGAACGCGGGCTTGATACCCGGGAAACAGCCCGGTATCCTTCGCTGATTATCGGAGGTTCCACCTGGACAAGGGAAAACTCGTCATTCCAGTACCTGAACAGTGCATTCTTACGACTCAAAACGGCCGAGTTCGGATATTCATTCCCTGCCGCTGCCTGCAAAAAGATGCAATTGGGAGGATTGAGAATATTCCTCAGCGGATCAAACCTGTTTACTTTCGATGAAATAGGCTTCATTGATCCCGAATACAATCCCGACAGTACGGGAAACCGGGGCAACTCGTATCCCCAGACTAAATTTTACGCTGCCGGATTATCCGTCACTTTCTAATTCATAAAATAATAACCGTATGAAAAAATATTCATTTATTATATTGTTTTTTGCCCTGCTGGCATCCTGTGGCAAAGAGGGATCCGACTTGCTGGATCCGGCGGTGACCGGCACTACGAAAGAAGAAGTGTTTACGGATGCCCGTAATGCGATGCTGTTCCTGAATGATATTTATGGAGACATTGTGCCGGTTATTCCACAGACCGGGAACAAGGGGATGCGCTGGCCCGCAAGCGACGGCTTGCTCGAGATTACGACCGATAACGGTTCCACGAATCTGGGAGCATCCGGCGCCTACAACGCTTTTAATACCGGGGCCTGGACGCCGCTGTCGTCCACAAGCTTTTTCTGGGTAACGGAATGGAACAGCGCCTGGGCGAGTATCCGCTCCTGCAATCTGTTCCTTGCCGAGATCGATAATGTCCCGCTGAACCCGGAATATCAGTTCACGGAGGCTGTCCGGAGGGCGCGGAAAGGCGAAGGCCTGTTCCTGATGGCGTTCTTCTATTCGGAACTGTTAAAGCAGTTCGGCGGACTGCCCGTTATTGATAAGGTATACGATATTGACGACGAGATGAATGTGCCGCGCAGCACATTCGACGAAACCGTTGCCTTTATCACCGGACTGTGCGACCAGGCGGCGGCCCTTTTGCCGGAGACACAGCCGGACAACGATTACGGGCGGGCCACGAAAGGCGCCGCATTGGCGCTGAAAGCCCGGATTCTGCTGTACGCCGCCAGTCCGTTATGGAACAATGCGGCGAAACCGGCGGATTCTCCTTTCCGCGGAGAATACAGCGAAGCGAAATGGGAAAAAGCGGCCCGCGCTGCCGCCGAGGTGATCGGTCTCGGCGTATATGAGCTGCACGGTAATATCTCCGACCTGTTTATAACCCGGGTAAATCCCGAACTGATATTCGTTCACATGAATCAGCCCTGCAGCTGGATGACCTCCATCAGCATTCCCCGGTGGCTGTGCCCTCCCGGAAGGTTTGAAAAAAGCGGATGTAACCAGGTTACATATAACCTGATAAAAGAATATGAAGTGCTGAAAGACGGTCAGGCATACGCCATTGATGATCCCGCTTCGGGATACGATCCGCAGAATCCTTATATCAACCGTGATCCCAGATTTTACCGGGACTGCATGTTCAACGGCTATCAATATCAGGGCAAGACGGCGCAGTTCGGCGAGGCGGTTTCGGGAGCTGTTGCGCCCGAACATAATCCCATAGAAACCAGTCCCTACTATACCCACGTCTACAGTATCAAATTTGCCGATCTGTCGCTGGTGCTGAACTTCGATGCACGCAATCCGAGTACCGGTCCGCGCGTACACCAGAATTATCCTTACCTGCGTTACGCGGAAATCTTACTGAACTATGCGGAAGCGATGAATGAGGCTTACGGGCCTGAAACGGATGGACTTGGAAATGGAAAAACAGCCCTGTGGGCCGTAAATCAGGTTCGCACACGTTCGCAGTATCCTCCTGATCTTCCCGAATATCTGGGGCAGACGGGAGGTATGCCTCCGATTCCTTCGGGACTTGGAAAAGAAGCCATGCGTGAAAAGATCCGCCATGAACGCCGTATAGAACTCTCTTTCGAAGAACACCGTTTCTGGGATGTGCGCCGCTGGATGACAGACCCCGCTACAATGACCAATATTCAGGCGCAGATACCTGTCTGGCAGACGGACGGAACCGTGAGATACGAGATACGCAGCATTCAGCAGCGCACGTTTGAACGGAAAATGTACCGTCTGCCCATACCCGAACAGCAGATATATACCAATCCGGCGCTTGTCCAGAATCCCGGATGGAATTTTAGCCCGGAAGACGCTGACTGATATGCGCTGTTATGGTAGAGACGGCATCCCGTCAGGGATGCATTATCTGTTCGGAATCGGAGCCAATTCCGGACAGAATCAATGATTCTAATCGGAATCGGACTCAATTCCGAACAGAATCATTGATTCTAATCGGAATCAGACTCAATTCTAAACAGAATCATTGATTCTAATCGGAATCGGACTCAATTCCGAACAGAATCATTGATTCTAATCGGAGAACAGGGGATCTCCGTTGTCCCTGTATGGTAGCGCCTCAAAAAAAAGAATTAGCCGCCTTTCCTCGCGTTCTTCATGCGGGATTATAACGTGATGTCATATCCTTCAATACTGAACATGACCGGGCTTTGCCCCTTGCCCTCACATCCCGCAAACATCTATTTACCTGAGTTTTGGATAAGAACAGGTCAGGACTT
>JAISCL010000121.1 GCA_031265585.1 Tannerella sp.
GTATCCTATATCAATGCCGACGGCGATATGACGGAGGTCTGCGTAGGCACAAACAAAAAGAACGACCGGCAGTATTATTACGATCGCAAGCGCAATACCGGTGATTTTCACGGTCAGGCGCCCGCGCTTTGGAGCGCATTCGCATTAATTGAAAAATAAATCAATTCGCCGGTAACAGGCGGGAAGTTTCAGTATATTATTATAAACATTTTTAATTAATCTGTCATGAAATTATTTTATCAATTAGGAAGGGTATGCTGTTTGCTGCTGATAGTGGGAATGTCGCTGGCAGCAAGCGCCCAGAAAACGTTCGACCTGCTTTCGCCCGACGGGAATATCCAACTGTCGGTGACGCTGGGCGACAGGATTTATTACACCGTATCGGATCGGGAGCACGGCCTCCTGCTGCAAAACGGCGAACTGCAACTGCAACTGCGCAACGAAACGCTGGGCAAAAACCCCCGGCTGTCCGGGCAGAAACGCGCCTCGGTGGACGACGAAATCAGGCCGGTTGTGCCGTTCAAGTTCTCCACGGTCAGGAACCGGTACAATCAGCTGTTGCTAAACTTCAAGGGAAACTATTCGGTTGAGTTCCGCGCCTTCGACGACGGCATCGCTCACCGTTTCATCACCCGTAAGAAAGGAGAAGTGGAGGTGATTCACGAAGACGTCAACCTCTCGTTTGCGGGCGATTACCTTTTGCATGCGCAACTGGACGGTTTCAGTTCCTACTACGAAGGGCCTTATGAACACTTCGAATCGCGCGGTTTCAAGCCGGACGACAAGACGGCTTCGCTTCCCCTGCTGATCGACACGCGCAAAGGCGTTAAAATCCTCCTCTCGGAAGCCGACCTGAACGACTATCCCTGCCTCTTCTTTCACGGCCGGGGCGATGACAACGGACTTACATCCATCCTGGCGCCGGCCCCGCTCGAAACGAAAGCCGACCAGAACGGACGGAATATCCGCGTCGCCCGGGAAGCGGACTATATCGCCAAAACCGCCGGTACACGGGAATTTCCGTGGCGCTGGTACATCATCGCCCGGAATGACGGACAGTTGATTGAAAGTACGATGGTTTGCCGCCTCTCGCCGCAGAACACGGTCGAAGACGTCTCGTGGATAAAGCCCGGACTGGTAATGTGGGACTGGATGAATCGCTGGTCGGACTACGGCCCCGAAGTGAATTACCGCGCCGGAGTCAACACGCAGGCCTACAAACATTACATTGATTTCGCCTCGCGCAACGGAATTCCCTACATGGTGCTCGACGAAGGCTGGTCGAAAAACATAGCGGCGCCCCTGGAAGTAAAGCCGGAAGTAGACCTGGACGAACTCGTGCGCTACGGGAACGCAAAGAACGTAGGCCTGATCCTCTGGATCACGTTCCGCGGCATCCAGGACGATTTTGACGACGACAGCTTTAACCTGTTCGAGCATTTCTCCGGCCGTGGCATCAGGGGCTTTAAAATCGACTTCATGGACCGGAACGACCAGGTAATCGTCAATTTCTATGAGCGCGCCGCCCGGGAAGCCGCCCGTTACCGGATGCTCATCGAACTGCACGGTTCCTTCAAGCCGGCGGGACTGGAGTACCGGTATCCGAACGTCCTCTCGTATGAAGGCGTGCGCGGCGTGGAAAACCGTGGCAGCTGCATTCCTGATAACAGCATCTACCTGCCTTTCATGCGTAACGTGACGGGGCCGATGTCGTTTACGCCCGGCTCGATGCTGAACGTGCAGCCGGAAAGCTACAAGCAGGGACTGGGCGTTAACCTGGTGATGATCGGCACGCGCGTTCATCACATGGCCTATTACATCCTGTTCGAGAGCGGCCTGCAGATGATCGCCGACAGCCCGCGCCAGTTCGATCAGAATCCCGACTGCCGTGATTTCATCTTCTCGACGCCGGTCACCTGGGACGAAACACGCGCTCTGGCAGCCGAAGCCGGCCAACATGCCATCGTCGCCCGCCGCCACGGCGACAAATGGTGGATCGGTGGCATCACCGCCAATAATGACGGGAAAAGCCCCGAGTTCGACCTCCGCCTCGACTTCCTCCAGCCGGACAGAAGCTACCGCCTGACAGCTTTCGAGGACGGTGTGAACGCCGGACAGCAGGCCATGGACTACGATGTCTGCCGTCAGGAAGTGAAGCGGGGCGATGTGATTCACGTCCGCATGGCGCGCAACGGCGGCTGGGCGGCAACGATCGAATGATTTCAATCCTTCGCACGGGGATTGACCGGTTTATACGCTTGATTTTTTAATTGAGAATTGAAAATGATTGTTATCTTTGTCCCGGAATAGCAAACATAAATTTTAATTGGAACGATTATGAAGAGTAACTGTTTTTTTATTTTACTGCCGTTTTTTCTTTTTGTATTTACGGTATCTGTTTATTCCCGGGAAAAACCGCGGATAGCAATTGCAGGAATCGCAATTGAATCAAGCACCTTTTCTCCTGCCAGGAGTGAAGAAAGCGCCTTCCGTAAAAATTCCGGGAATGATATATTTCAGTTATATCCGTTTCTGAAAGAAGGAGCGCCTTTGCGTGAAAAAGCGGAATGGTTTCCGGCATTTATAGCCCGGGCAACGCCCGGCGGTGCAGTTCCGCGTGAGGCGTATGAATCCCTGGCCGGTCAAATCCTTGAAGGACTGAAAGCAAACAGGCCGTATGACGCCTTATTCTTCGATATACACGGGGCCATGAGCGTGGTCGGACTGGATGATCCGGAGGGAGACCTGATTGTGCGTGTGCGTGAAGTGATTGGCAATGCTGCACTGATCTCTACCTGTATGGACTTGCATGGAAATGTCACCTGGAGATTGGCTGAAAATACGGATCTGATAACCTGTTACCGTCTGGCGCCTCACGAAGATGCTATGGAATCGAGGGAAAGGACGGTTGCCAACCTGCTTGAAAGGATTGAAACGGGAAAGGGGCGTCCCCGGTATAAAGCCTGGATACCGGTGCCCGTGCTGCTGGCCGGAGAACAGACCAGTACGCGTGTGGAGCCGGCAAAGTCCCTGTATGCCGTAATCGAACCGGCGACAGCGCCCGAAGGAGTGATCGATGCCGGTATATGGATCGGCTATGCCTGGGCTGACGAGCCCAGAAACCGTGCGACGGTGATGGTCACCGGTGATGATAAGGAACTGGTAACAGGTACGGCGGAATATCTTGCCCGCCATTTCTGGAGCGTAAGGGATAAGTTTGAGTTTGTTGCGCCTACGGCAACACTGGATGTATGCCTGGAAAAGGCGATAGCCAGTGACAGGAAGCCCTACTTTATCAGTGACATGGGAGATAATCCGACGGCCGGTGGGGCAGGGGATGTGACATGGACAATCACAGAATTGCTGAAACGTGACGAGTTCAAGACCGGAAAAGGCAAAAGTCTTATTTACGCCTCTATCCCCGACCCTGAATTTGTAAAAAAGGCAATCAGGGCCGGAACAGGTAATAAAGTGGAAGGAACGGCAGGAGCCAGGGTGGATAACCGCTATGCACCGCCTGTTAAATTGTCGGGAACCGTGACTTCCGTTTATACGGATAATCCGGATAATAAGGAAGTGGCGGTTAAAATCGGCAGTATCTATGTGATCGTAACGGAAAAACGTAAAGGTTTCCATTATGTACGGGAATTTGAAAAACACGGGCTGGATCCGAAACAGGCAGATATAGTAGTTGTAAAACTGGGCTATCTTGTTCCGGAATTATATGACATACAGGCTGACTGGATGATGGCACTTACACTGGGTGGCGTAAACCAGGATTTGCCGGGTCTGCCGTATAAAAGGATTATCCGTCCGATGTTTCCGTTTGACAAGGATATGCAGGCGCCTGATTTGTCAGCCAGGCTGGTGCCTTTTGTCGGGGACAAATGAAATTATGTGATGCGAAATAAACAGCGTGTGACGTGCGTGGACGACAGGTTTTCCGGACTTGTACAGAGCGGGCAGCCGGAACCGGGTCGATTCATGGATCCGGGAATTTTCGGAAAGGCCAAAACAGTCGCTTTTACGTTTCCGGGATTTCCCGGAAGGGCAAAAGCAGTTGATTTTACGTTTCCGGGATTTCCGAGACGGCCAAAACAGTCGGTTTCACGTTTCCGGGAATTCCGAAACGGCCAAAACAGTTGATTTCGCGTTTCCGGGAATCCCGGAATGGCCAAAACGGTTCTTTTAATTTAAAATTGATACATTATATATTATTTATTCTTTATGGAAATGAAAAACATTTGTCGCTTTTTGGTAATTTTGCTCTGCACCTTTGATTTGAATGCGCAGGACAGGGAAAATCCTTTATTGACCGATACGGTCACAGGTTATTTTATGGAGCAGCTCAAACAGTATCCACAGGAAAAACTCTACCTCCAGACGGATAAACCTCATTACATTTCGGGGGAAAAGCTTTGGTTCAGGGCGCATAAAGTGGATGCTTTGGTGCACTGGAAAACCAATACGAGCCGGTATGTGTACGTCGAACTGATAAGCCCGCTTGATTCGGCTGTGTGCCGCGTTAAGATCCACCCCGACAGCCTTGCTCTTTTCCATGGCTATATCCCGCTGGACGAAGGGTTGCCGGAAGGAAATTACACCCTCCGGGCCTATACCCGGTATATGGAGAACCAGGGAGAAGATTATTTTTTCAGGAAAACGCTTCCTGTTTTCGACCCTTTGTCGCTCCGGTTCGATGCGCACACCGCGTTTTCGTTCGACGGCAAAGACGTCAAGGTCTCTTTCCGCTTTGTCGACAAGCAGTCCGGACACAGCTTTGAACCCGAAAACCTCACGGCCCGGCTGAACCGTAACGCAGAAAAAAAACTGAGTTTCGACGATGACACGACAACAACCGTTACGTTCCGGATACCGGAAAAAGAAAAACTCCGGGTGATCACACTGGCCTTTCTGTATGATGGGAAAAAATACACGAAATATATTCAGGCACCCTCGCCGGAAGATGATTTTGACGTGTCATTTCTGCCCGAAGGAGGCTATTTGCTGGCCGGGACAAACAATACGGTGGCTTTCAAATCCATTAAATCCAGCGGCCTGTCGGAAGACGTCGCCTGCACAATCATGGACGGTAAGGGGGAGATTATCCGGAAGACTCAATCGCTTCATCTGGGTATGGGCGCTTTTGATTTGTATCCTGAATCCGGGCAAAAATATATCGTGGAATGTACCAACGGTAAAAACATGACCAAACGATTTGAACTGCCATCCGCCGTGACCGGTCATTGCGGACTGAAAGTGAAACGGATTCAGAATAAAGTTTATGTAGCCGTGAATCGGTCGATCGATTACAGGCCTCCATCCGAAATCTACCTGCTGGTTCACATACGGGGCGGCGTAATGTATAATGAAAAATGGGATCCGGAAAAAGAATACCTCATTTTTGAAAATTCATATTTCCCGTCCGGCGTCAGTCAGTTTGTTCTTTACAATGCGGAAAAACAGGTGATCAGCGAGCGAATCATCTTCAATTATTCCGATAACGAAATACCTCGGTTAACCTTTTCGACGGACAGGGATAATTACGCGGCAAAGCAACACATTGTTTCAAACGTGAAAATTACGGATATTAATGACACGCCTCTTTCCGGGAATTTCTCCGTGTCCGTTACGGATGATAAAGATATCACACCCGACAGCTGCGACAATATTATAGCTGCGTTCTTATTAACATCCGAGCTGAAAGGTCATATAGAAAATCCGTCCTACTATCTGCAACAGAGCAGTAAAGAGGCGGCGAATGCGCTGGATTTGTTAATGATGACACAGGGCTGGCGGCGTTATGCCGTGCCGGAAATCGTCCGGGGCGAGCTGTCCGCACCGGAGATTCCCGTGGAAGAAAGTCAGATCATAGCCGGGAAACTGGATGGCATGTTTACTTCTGTTAAGGACGGATATATCTCTGTCCTGGCGATGAAGGACTCGGCCGTAAACTCGCATGTGGCGCAAACCGGTCAGAAGGGCCGTTTTGAATTAAAAGATATCGATTACCCCGACAGCACACGCTTCATCATACAGGCAATGACAAAAAAGGGAGGGACGCGGGTCTTCCTTGAAGTCGATGAACCGCAACCTTTTCCGGCGGCGAACGGCCTTATCTCTTCCCGGGAACTGTTCCCTGAAAATCTGCCCGATGGTTATATTGCAAAAGCCGACGAAAAGTATTTGTCCGAAAACGGGATGAGAATCGTTAATCTGGCAGAAGTGGTAGTAACCGCCAGGAAAACGGCGCAGACCAGTTCCGCTTACTATTCGGCCGTAACGTCAAGCCAGGTCATTACGGCAGCCGATATTGAAAAGTCACATTATACGGATATGAAAATGTTGCTCCTGCAAATATCGGGAATCATGATCATCGGCGATAATATCTCCGTCCGGGGCGGAGGCGCTCCGTTAGTCGTGATAGACGATGCTCCGGATGAAAATTTCGACCTTCTGTCAATGGAAGTTTCGGATATTGCCGATGTTTTCCTGATTAAGGATGCCTCGGCCGGTACGATGTTCGGCCCGAAAGCTTCAAGCGGTGCGCTGATTATAACAACTAAACGGGGATTTATTCAGAAACGGAGTAAAAGTCATAACATCAGTAATTTTTTTGAGCCTTTGGGCTTTCAGGAGTCACTGGAATTTTATTCTCCCAAATATGAAGTAAGCCAAAGGAATACGGTTACCGATTTACGCTCCACGATCTATTGGAAACCGAATGTGAGTGTATCCGAAACCGGCGAAGTCTCGTTTGACTTTTACTCTGCAGACGCGGAAACAACTTATTCGGTAGTGATTGAAGGTGTTTCCGATCAAGGACACCTGATTTATAAGAAGGAAAAAATACAGCGAACGGAAAAAATATTCAGATAGTCCTTCCCTGGTTCTGTACGCAAAGGAATGAGGACTGCAAAATCCGGAAGCAGAAATTGCGTTTTTCAACGGACTGTAATATACTGCTGTCTGTAATGAAAAAAATAATTAGCTTTGTGTGAATTTAATTTATAAAATGAGCTGACTTATGAAGATAAAAAAACTACCCGTGGGAATACAGACGTTCGAAAAAATCCGCAGTGACGAATACCTGTATGTGGACAAAACGGAATATATTTACCGCCTGGTTACAGGCGGGACTGTTTATTTTCTATCGCGTCCCCGCCGCTTTGGAAAATCGCTGACATTAAGCACGCTTGACGCACTGTTTTCGGGACGGGAAGATCTGTTTAAAGGGCTTTATATCCATGATAAATGGGACTGGAACCGAAAATATCCCGTCATCAGGATAGACTGGACACAGATAACCTGCGATACTCCTGAAAATCTTAAACAGAGTATTATCAAATGGTTTAAAGAGGTAGCTATTAATAACGGAATTACGCTGTCATCCGAATTTCCCGTCGACTGTTTCAGAGATTTAATTATGTCATTATACCGGAAAACCGGTGAACGGGTTGTCATACTGATAGACGAATACGATGTGCCGATACTTGACGCCATCGGCAAGTCGGGTGAAGAAATAGAAGCTATGCAAAAAGCACTTCATAGTATTTATAAAGTACTGAAAGGCGCCGATGAGTATATCAAATTTATTTTCCTGACCGGCATTTCGAAGTTTGCAGGTTTATCGATTTTTTCGGCGCTGAACAGTCTCGAAGATATTACTCTGAGGAAAGAATATGCCGCCATTTGCGGCATAACGCAGGAGGAATTGGAAAGTAATTTTTCGGAGTATTTGGGCACTACGGCGGAGAAATTGTCTATAACATGCGAAGAACTGCTGGCTGAGATTCGCCAATGGTACAACGGCTATTCGTGGGACGGTAAAACTTCCGTTTACAATCCGTTCAGTGTTTTGCTTTTTTTTAATGGGAAGGAATTTAAAAGCTACTGGTTCGCAACCGGCACGCCTACTTTTCTGATCACATTACTCAAGGAACGCAACAGCGTCGAATCGTTTTTACAGCCGGTTCATGCGAGTGAAGCCGTGTTCAGCCGTTACAACCCCGAACGTCTCGAAACTATCCCCCTGCTGTTCCAGACCGGATATCTGACAGTAAAAGAAATCACAAGAGGCGATGACAATAAACTGATTTACCGGTTTGAGCCGCCGAACGAAGAAGTCCGTGATGCTTTTGTCAGCCATTTGTTCGGGGCATACAGCGAACTGGAGGTGGATGAAATGACCAAGTTACATGCCGATATGCAACATCAGCTAAAGACCGGCAATTCCGAAGGCCTCGAACGGAGTTTAAAGGCGATGATTGCGCGCGTGCCTTATCAGCTGCACATCGAAGAAGAAAAGTATTACCACTCACTGCTGCTCGTGTGGCTGCACTTTTTGGGATTTAAGCCCCAGGGAGAAGTATCCACCAATATCGGATGGATTGACGCCGTATGGAAACTGCCGAACATGACCGTGATCGCCGAAGTAAAATACAGCGCCAAAAAAACTTTTCTCGGCAGACTGCTCCACAAAGCATCAAAACAAATCCACGACCGGAAATATTACGAAGCCTGGCGCAACGAACCCGGTAAAATTATCCTTGTCTCGATCGCCTTTTCAGGACGGGAAATCGCCTGCCGGATTGAAATGTTGAATAATTAATCATGAATACAAAAAATGGTATCTTCATTTTCTGCAAAATGGTCGTACTTTCTTGCGGAAGATGATCGTATCACACTCGCCGGGCGGCGAACGGGGCGTTCGACAGCTTACTGACAGCGTTTTTTCTGTCAGTTATATCATCATCGAAGATTTTGACACGTCTGTGGCTTCGTCTTGACTGCGTTTGTGATGATAATGGGTTTCTATACTGAAAAATAATTTTGTCCTGAATCGCTATGCAGCGCTAAAAAATTTTGTATTGCGCGTAACTTGCATTAATTTTGTCGTCAAAAAAAATTGGAGGATATATGGAAGATAAAATGGTCGAGATAGCCCGGTTTCATCAAACGGCAGATGCGGAAATGCTTGCGAATCTCCTTCAGTCGGAAGGAATCGACTGCTACGTACGTGACGGGATCATCAGCAGTGTAATGTTTGGAAATGCGGATTTGGGAGAAGCGAAAGTTGAACTCCTGCAAAAGGATATTCAGCGGGCATCCGAAATAATGCGCGACCACGGATATGACGTCTCGGAAGAGCTTCTGGAAGCAATCGCTTTTGAAAATTCGGAACAGAACCGCATCTATCAGCAAAACAAGGCTAAACTGATGAAATCAATCACGGTTATTATCCTGTTAATGGTAGCGCTTTTCGGTATTCTCGTTTATCTTAATAAATATTTCAACGGATAAAATGGCACGCAAAAAAATTACCAACTCTCAGGCTGTCTGTATCATATTACTGTGGATTTTGTTATGTTATATGCTTCTTGCATACAGCAGAGAAATAGATTTCATGGTGATTTTTTCAATCGCAGCATCTGCAATAATCGTGTTTATACCGCTGTATAAAAGCAGGAATAAACGGAAATGAAAGTTCAATAATTATAATGCTTTAATGAATGGGCTTAGTACCTTCAGGGCTACATGGTGGACCTTCGGTCATACGTAGCCCGGGTAGGTTTTCTACATCGGACGTCTCCGGCGTCAAATTGCAAGCGTGAAACAATGCTGTAATCTGAAATATGCAAATAGAAAAGAGGGCCAAATCCGGAAGTGTTCAGGATAATAAGCCCTCTTTTTTTTAGAATTATGCATTATTACCTGCGGTATCGGGTGCAGGGTCTGTTTCCGGCTGGTACGAACACAGATCTTCCGGTTTGAAACCAGCAATGTATTCCCGGTTTTTATAGACTTCCGATTCTCCGTAGTGAATATAAACTTCGGCGGATCGCAGGAATGAACCGTCTTTATTTGCATCCTGCAGTAACAAATAGCCAAGTATGCAGTGGGCGGCGGATTCAACTAAACGACGCGCCATGAAATCAAGATATTCACTGTTTTTCGGTTCTGTTACGGCGGCAACCAGTTTTTCGTACGTACCGGTCATTGCGGTCAGGCGTTTTTTCAGGCTTTCCAGTTCCGGTTTGTATTCGAGCGTTTCATAAGCGCGCAGCTGGTTCAGGTAGGTGCCGGTCGTGACGTGGCGTATGGCTGCGACTACCTGTAACTGGGTCGTTCCTTCATAAATATTGGTGATGCGTGCATCGCGGTACAGGCGTTCGCAGGTATAGTCTTTCATGAAGCCCGAACCGCCATGAATCTGTATGGCGTCGTAAGCATTCCGGTTGGCGTATTCCGTACTCATCGCTTTTCCCATCGGAGTAAAGGCGTCGGCCAGCCGGGCGTATTTTTTCTGTTCCTGGCGTTCTTCCGGCGTGAGCTTGCGTTCGCGCGCGATGTCGTCCAGCGCTTTGTATACGTCGACAAACCGGGCTGTTTCATAGAGCATGGCTCTGGAGGCATCGGTGCGTGCGCGCAGCATGGCTACCATTTCGTATACGGCGGGGAAACTGATAACCGGCTTGCCGAACTGCCGGCGTTCGCAGGCATATTTATATCCTTCGCGGCAGGCGGCTTCACTGATCCCGACGGCCTGCGCCATGATGCCCAGGCGCGCGCCGTTCATCAGCGCCATGACGTATTTTATCAGGCCCAGCCGCCGTTCGCCGCAGAGTTCCGCTTTTGCATTGCGGAAGACGAGTTCGCAGGTGGGAGAACCTTTGATTCCCAGTTTATTTTCTATGCGGCGTACGGTTACGCCCCCGTTTTTCCGGTCATAGATGAACATCGACAGGCCGCGCCCGTCTTTTGTGCCTTCTTCCGAGCGGGCCAGTACGAGGTGGATGTCCGAATCGCCGTTGGTGATAAACCGCTTGACGCCGTTCAGTCGCCAGCAACCTTCCGCTTCGTCACAGGTGGCTTTCAGCATGACGGATTGCAGGTCGCTGCCCGCATCGGGTTCCGTCAGGTCCATCGACATAGTTTCGCCGGCGCATACGCGGGTGATGTAACGCTGATGCTGGTCTTCACTTCCGAACTCGTAGAGTGTTTCGGCGCAGTCCTGCAGTCCCCACAGGTTTTCGAAGCCTGCATCGGCGCGCGAAACCATGTCGGCAGCCATGATGTAGGGGACAGCCGGGAAGTTCAGTCCGCCGTAACGGCGGGGCATGGACATGCCCATGAGGCCGGCTTTGCGCACGGCATCCAGGTTTACCTGTGTTCCCGGGGCGTAGGTGACGTGCCCGTTTGAAACCGTGGGGCCGTCGCGGTCAACCTCTTCCGCATTCGGGGCAATGGTTTCGTCGCAGATTTCGCCGATGATTTCGAGTACTTTCTCATAGCTGTCCATTGCATCTTCAAAGTCAACCGGTGCGTAATCAAATCCGTCCCTGTCCCTGAAACTGCGTTCTTTTAATTCTACGATGCGCTGCATCAGAGGGTGATGCAGGTGGTGTTTGAGCGCGGGGGTGTCTGTATAAAAATTTGACATGATGATTTATTTACTGTTTTTCTTATAATATTTAATCATTTTCGGGATCACGTCTTCTACCGTGCCTGTGATGACATAGTCGGCAATCGTGTTGACGGGAGCCGCCGGGTCGCTGTTGATTGAAATGATGATGGCGCTTTCCTGCATGCCGGCGATGTGCTGTATCTGTCCGGATATGCCGCAGGCGATGTAGAGCTTGGGCCTTACCGTCAGTCCCGTCTGGCCGATCTGCCGGTCATGGTCGCAGTATCCCGCATCAACGGCGGCGCGTGAAGCTCCCACTTCGGCATTCAGGACTTTGGCCAGGTCGAATAACAGCTGGAAATTTTCCTTCGATCCCATGCCGTATCCGCCGGAAACGATGACGGGGGCGTTTTTTACATTGTGTTTTGCTTTTTCGATCTGCCGGCTTATGATTTTAACGGCGAAATCAGCGCCGGAAACATACCTGTCGACTTCGTACGACACCACTTCGCCCGGGTGCGGGCCGTCCTGCCGTTCTTTTTTCATGACGCCTTCGCGTACGGTCGCCATTTGCGGGCGGTGTTCCGGGTTGATGATGGTTGCAACGATGTTTCCACCGAAGGCGGGACGTATCTGGTAGAGCAGGTTTTCGTAGGTTTTTCCCTGTTTCCTGTCTTCGTGGGCGCCGATTTCCAGGGACGTACAGTCGGCTGTCAGTCCGCTTCCCAGGGCCGAGGATACGCGCGGTCCGAGATCCCGTCCGATAACGGTTGCTCCCATCAGGCATATCTGCGGTTTTTCTTCCCTGAAAAGGTTGACCAGGATGGATGTATGGGGGAGCGAGGTGTAGGGATAAAGCCTGGCATCGTCAAAGAGATGCAGTTTGTCGGCCCCGTACGGCATGATTTGTTTTTCGATGCCTTCCAGTTTGCTTCCTGCAACAACCGCTTCTAACCGGCAATTCAACCGGTTGGCCAGGGAGCGTCCTTTGGTTAACAGTTCGAGGCTGACATCGGCGATCGCGCCGCCTTCTATTTCGCAATATACAAATAAATTATTCATTTCGTTTTGTCCTGTTTTATGATGAGTACTGTTTATGGAAAAGGCGCGTTAGCCGATGGTGTGGCTGGATATGAGTTCTACCATTAAGGATTCTATCTCGCTGTCCGAACCCGTCACCGTCTTACATTCCTTTGCCTGGAATACAATATTCCGTATCGCCTTTACTTTTGTCGGGGAGCCTGACAGGCCGCATTGCTCCACATCCCCGTTTACGTCGGCGACGCTCCATTCCGTAATGTTCAGGTACGGGTGTTCCGTATAGAGGCCGGCGTATGGCAGTTCCTTTCCGCTTTTCGTGAGTTCCGCCTTTTCCTGTCCCCCCAAAGCGTGCTTGTATTTCTGGATCAGCCGGGCATTGCGGGGACGGCAGGAGGCCGCCGACCCGTTTACGGTCACTACAAGCGGCAGGGGAGCTTCAACGGTTTCCACGCCGCCGGCAATGTTGCGTTTTACGGTTATTTTCCGGTTCTCTACCTTCAGGATTTCTTCGGCGTATGTGACCTGCGGCAGGCCGAGCTTTTCGGCAACCTGCGGCCCGACCTGCGCCGTATCGCCGTCGATAGCCTGGCGTCCGCCGATGATCAGGTCGAAGTCCCCCATTTTCCGGATGGCCATGGATAATGCATACGAAGTGGCTAACGTGTCGGCCCCTGCAAAAGCGCGGTCGGTCAGCAGATACCCGCCGTCGGCGCCGCGGTACAGTCCTTCACGGATAATTTCGGCCGCCCGTCCCGGCCCCATCGTCAACAGGGTGACGGTCGTATCCGGGAAGCGGTCTTTCAGGCGTAACGCCTGTTCGAGGGCATTTAAATCTTCGGGGTTAAAGATTGCGGCAAGAGCGGCGCGGTTTACCGTTCCGTCTTCTTTCATTGCATCCTTTCCTACATTGCGCGTGTCCGGCACCTGTTTGGCCAGAACAATAATTTTCAAAGACATGTATATCAATTTTTAGAGTTAATATAAAATGTATCCATCCTGCCGGATGAACCTGTCGTCTCGTTTTTTCCGGCTGCAAAAGTAATGAATGATTTCGGAATACAAACAGATTGACGAATAAAATGCTCATATTTTTTGTTTTTGTGCACCGGAATGGGCGAAATACACAGTTCCGAAATGCACGTTTCGGAACGGCAATTATTTTATGACTGTTGAAATACCGGTTTTACCCCAATCGCCGCAGAACAAAATTTCCACCGTTAAAATTTATTCATTGTAAAATAATCATTATCTTTACGGCGTATTAATTTTCATAAATATTATTTCTGTATGTTTGCATTACAAGTTGTTAAAAGCGGCAGGTTAAAATCTTCTTCCAGCATGAAAAAAAGCCTCTTTGCTAACGGGCTTTCTTTCCTCCTCATCCTTTCCATCGCAGGCTGTTCCTGTTATTCGAAAGAGCGTTATTTGAAAGATTTTGAGAAATTTATCACCGACGTTTCTCAAAATCATAAATCCTACGACGATAAAAAGTGGGAAAAACAGACGGCCCGCTATGAAAAATTTACCGGCGAATACTACGAAAAGTTCGAGGACGACTTCACGTTAAAAGAAAAAATCACAGTTACAGGCTACAAAGTCAAGTTCAATTATTTTAAGAAAGCGGATCAGGCCTCTTCTGCCATCCAGGCCCTTTTTGACGCCCTCAAAGTGGACGATATAAAAAAACAGCTGGAATATTACATCGAAAACGACATGCAGGACGAGATCCGGCAGTTTTACGACGAAGCGAAAAAAGCCGGAAAAGAAGTCGAATCGACAGTAACGGATCTCCTCGAAGACCTGAACGTGAACCTGAACGAACTGAAAAGGAAGTATGAAAAGTAGGAAAATAATAAGTATCATAACCCTGGCTCTTTCAATCCTGTTCTTTGCAATGGGAGTGTACTTTCCATTATTATCCACCAAACAGCAAGTGTTGGGAGTTGTGCTGAAATACAGGGAAGTGAATCTGTTCGATTCCATCATTCTATTTTTCGGGGACAGGGAATATCTTTTGGCAGGCATCATCCTTATTTTTACGTTCCTGTTTCCCGTCCTTAAGTATATCGAACTGATCATAAGGACTGTATTAAATAAAACAAATAACGTCCTGCAACATTTGGACAAATGGAACATGCTCGACGTTTTCCTGGTAGCCCTGCTGCTTCTGAACTTCAAAATGAACTCAAGTATCATCGTAATGCAACTGATGGCAGGCACCACTTTCATCGCATTAGCCGTGATATTCAGAATATTGACGATTTCACTATTAACAAATAAAAGTATTGAGAAATGACTAAAACGCGAATTTTCACATTATTATTCATGCTGTTTGTCTCTTTTCAGGTGATACAGGCGCAAAGTAAAGGTGAACGGCGAATCTACCTTTGGGATGTGACTCTGTCGATGAAAGGGTATGGTGGCGCAGAAAACATTTATGATAAAGTCAGGGATGACTTGAAGAAAGCGATCAACGACTTGCATGATGAAACTACGGAGATTACCGTCATCCTTTTCCAGCATAAGATTCTTGACGAATGGCAAGTCAATGCGACTGTTTCAGGAAAAAAAGACATCCTGAACAAAATCGACAAATACAGCAACAATGATACAACCAGAACGAATATTTGCCAGCCTCTTGAATATGTACTCAATAAAAAAATAGCCGAAGGGAAAGTAAACGTCCTGTATCTCATGACGGATGGCCTGCATAATGAGAGTCCGAAACAGGATTTAATCAGTCTTCTGCAAAAATGGTGCTCCCGGTATGCCGGAAACAACGATGTTTTTGCCTTCTACGTAATGCTCACGGAAGCTGCGGTTGATACGGACATATCGAATATAATAAAGAATTGTCAGGGTTTTGAACTGGTATCCCCGGGACATTCATTGCATTTTCTTGATTTATTACCGACATCCAATGAAATCAGATATAATCTGAAAGATGACGGAGGGAAACCGGTTACTGTCAATTTCACTTCCGTACAAAGCATTTCCGAGTATCCCGAAAATATCAAAATCCGTGTCAAAACGGGAGATGGCAATCCATATATTAACATAAATGAGGTCGTTCCGTTAACCGACAGGAAAATATCATTTGATATTAACCCGGTAATTTCAGCCGGTATGCCCGAAACGTTATCTGTCACTCTCTATCTCGAAATTGAAAACAGGGAGGAAATTGAAAAGTATAATGTTTCTCTGTTTGCGAGTACTATTGATCTGATTCTTATAAATAAACGCGAAAAAACATTAAAAATCCATGTCAGAGATGAAAAATAAAGTATTGATAATCACTCTCGCTATAATGGCTTTTTCCTGTAGCGAAACGAAATCGCCGAACGAATTTTTCTGGGGAAAAATGACTTATTACGACAATTTTCTCTGGGAAAAACACAAAGTGGAAGCTATGGAGAAAACGCTTGATTTTGAGTTTAATGAAGATGCAATGACCTTGCCTGGCAATAACGTTATCGAACTGGAATTGATTAAAAAAGACGGGAAAGGAAACTATGTCAAAGCGGACAACATCCATGTGTATGTGGATGGAGAAAAATGTGAAGACAACAGTATTAAAATCACGCCCCAAACAAAGAGTATTCGACTCGGCCTTCAATTTGCCGATCCGAAAAATGCAAAAGAAGGCAACCACTCATACAGTCTGAAAGTAAAAAATCCCGGCGGATTGACACGGATCGACAATGTTGATTTGTCGGC
>JAISCL010000137.1 GCA_031265585.1 Tannerella sp.
AACATCATCTATACATTCGATTGGGAGGGCAACCTTATAAAAAAATATGTGCTGGACTGTCAAATTGATTCATTTGATGTAGATGCATCTACGCAAACAATATATGCCATACAATATACAGACAGCTATATTGTCAGTTTTAATCTTTTTGATGATAAAACCCTGTAATTCGACACCATTCTTTTCATCTCACGTCGACAAATCTGTTACAAAATCATATAAGATATCGGATATTTTGTATTATTTTTGGGGCATAATTTAAAAATAAAAATATCTTCTATGGAAAAGAAATTATTATTGTATCTCATGACGGTTCTGCTCTGCGCAGGCTGTCAGTGTCACAGCGGGACGGCAAAGTCGGACGGGGAAACGGAGGTGATTGATTTCACATCTTTTTCCGAGGTGGAAGTGGAGAAATTCCCGGAAACAATCGTCCGGGAGAAAATGTACATCAACATTGATGCATCAAATGAGGATCTGCTGTTCAGTGGGATTGACAGGGTCAAAATCACGGATGACAGAATCTACATTCTGGGCAGGCAGGACATAAGAACGAAAAAACTGCTCGTTTTCGACCGGACGGGTGCGGGAATCGGCGCCGTGGGACGAAGGGGGCAGGGGCCTGAGGAATATCTTCAAATTTCGAGTTTCGACGTCAACGAGAGGGGCGATATCTTTTTTATTGACGGGACGTTCGTCAATGACCGGGTATTCGTTTTCGACAAAAACCTGCAATTCGTTTCCGTACGGAAATTGCCTTTTGAGGCCGATATCATCAAATGCCTGCCCGGCAACAGGCTCCTGTTTGGCCTCGCCTCGTGGAACAAGGGTCTGAATGCACCCATGAAATTCGCCGTAACCGACAGTGACCTGAATACCGAACAGGCTTATGTGGAATATGACGAATACATAGACAGTAATTTCTGGCTGTCGGATTGTTTTTTCATCGACGTCAATGGCCGTATCCAGTATAACAAGCATATAAACAATAACGTTTATGAGATTTCACCGGAAGGAAACCTGGCGAAAACATACCGGTTTGACTTCGGAAAGAAAAACATGCCCGATATCTACAAAAAAGACCTTGAGACGAATTGGGCAGAAATTAAAAGATACTGCTTTCTGCTGAATTTCACGGCAGTTACCGACCGCTATATTATGGGCACCCTGCAGGACCGGGGACAGATAAAAGCGTATATTGTCGACCGGAACAGCCGGAAATTATACACGATAAAGAACTCCCGCCCGGAAAAATTAAGCGATATGGGCTATTATACGGACAATCTGTTCATCACCTTCCTTTATCCCGGCAAGTATGAAGACCTCAATAGTGAAAATTTGCCGCCGGAGGTCAAAAAGCATATTGAAGACGAAAATTTCACCATCTGCTTGAATCACTTAAAATAAATTTTGATACTGTAACCAATATCATCCTGTTTTTCGTTTCGGTTTTTTCATGTATACTTCACGCAGGATGGTTTTGTGAGATGCCTTGCGACTTGAAAAGCCGGATTTTTATAACTGCGTCTTCATTGATTTGTAGAGACGCGATGCATCGCGTCTCTACCAGGAAGGCAGGACTTGAAATATAACTGACCGTCTGGTATAATCAAATTTTGGGATGATATGCCGGTAGAAAGAAGAGAGGGCACATTTCTGTACCCTCTCCCTGCAAAAAACATAAAACAATCAATAAAAACAACCGTTTTTATGCTTCGTTAGCGAATGAATAGTAATTCGCGGTATTTTGGCAGCGTCCACATCTCGTTGTCGATGATGAGTTCGAGCTTGTCGATGTGGTAGCGGATCTCATCGAATGTTGAGGCGATGGTGTCGTGATAGGCAATTGCTTTTTCACGTTCTTCCGTGATGATATTGGCTACTTTGCGGTTGTCGACCATTTTGTCGACGAGCGTTTTGATCCGGGTGATGTGCAGCGCGATGTCTTCGATCAGGGAAAGGTTGGTGGCCGAGAGCTGTTCTGCTCTGCCGGATTCAAAGAGGCCTTTGACTTTCGATACGTTGTCGATCAGCATGGACTGGTAGCGGGTGGCGACGGGGATGATATGGTTCAGCGCCATATCGCCCAGGACGCGGGCTTCGATCTGTATTTTCTTTGTGTAGGTTTCCCATTTCACTTCGTTGCGGGCTTCGAGTTCTTTCCGGGTCATGATTCCCATCGATTCGAACATCCCGACGCTTGTTTCGGACAGGTAGGCGTCGAAGATCAGGGGCACGCTTGTTTCGCAGTCCAGGCCGCGCGCCAGGGCTTCTTTTTTCCATTCGTCGCAGTAGTTGTTGCCGTCGAAGTGGATGGCTTTACATTCGGCGGCGTAGCGGCGCAGCACGTCGAGCAGGGCGTCGTATTTGCCGGCTCCCTTTTCGATCAGGGCGTCGACGTCACGCTTGAACTCGCTGAGCTGCTCTGCAACGGCGGCGTTGAGGACTAACATTGCAGTCGCACAGTTTGCCGACGAGCCTACGGCGCGGAACTCGAACCGGTTGCCCGTAAAAGCGAACGGCGACGTGCGGTTGCGGTCGGTGTTGTCGATCAGCAGCTCCGGGATACGCGGGATGTCGAGCTTGAAGCCCTGTTTCCCTTCTATTTCAATCTCGCCGGAGGTGGATTTTTCCAGGCTTCCGAGCACTTCGGACACCTGCTTGCCGAGGAAGCTCGAAATGATGGCAGGAGGAGCTTCGTTTGCGCCGAGACGGTGTGCGTTCGTTGCGGAGGAGATGCTGCCTTTCAGCAGTCCGTTGTGCCGGTACACGGCCTTCAGCGTGTTAATGATGAACGTGAGGAAGCGAAGGTTTTCTTCGGGCGTCTTGCCGGGCGCCATCAGCAGCACGCCGGTATCCGTTCCCAATGACCAGTTGTTGTGCTTGCCGGAGCCGTTCACCCCTTTGAACGGCTTTTCGTGGAGCAGGACGCGGAATCCGTGCTTGCGGGATACCTTGCGCATCATGGCCATTGTAAGCAGGTTGTGGTCGTTCGCCAGGTTACATTCCTCGAACACGGGGGCCAGCTCAAACTGGTTGGGCGCGACCTCATTGTGCCGGGTTTTCACCGGTATTCCGAGTTTGAGACATTCAATCTCAAGTTCTTTCATGAACTCGGCGACGCGTGTCGGGATGGCGCCGAAATAATGGTCTTCCAGCTGCTGGTTCTTGCTGCTTTCATGTCCCATCAGCGTACGTCCCGTCAGCAGCAGGTCCGGCCGCGCGGCATAGAGGCCTTCGTCGACCAGGAAATATTCCTGTTCCCAGCCCAGGTAAGCGTACACTTTTTTAACGTTCGGATCGAAATAGCGGCATACGTCGACGGCGGCCCTGTTTACCGCATCGAGCGCCCGCAGGAGCGGCGCCTTGTAGTCGAGCGATTCTCCCGTGTAGGAGATGAATACGGTAGGGATACAAAGCGTATCACCGACGATGAAAGCCGGCGACGACGGGTCCCAGGCCGTATAGCCGCGCGCTTCGAAGGTGTTGCGTATGCCTCCGTTCGGGAAGCTCGAAGCGTCAGGTTCCTGCTGCACGAGCAGTTTGCCGGACAGCGCTTCGATGACGCCGCCTTTGCCGTCGTGTTCGATGAAGGCGTCGTGTTTTTCGGCCGTGCCCTCGGTCAGCGGGTGAAACCAGTGCGTGTAGTGTGTAGCGCCCGTTTCGAGCGCCCATTTCTTCATGCCGGCGGCAACCGCATCGGCCGTTTCGATAGACAGCGACGAGCCTTTGTCGACGACGCTGATCAAATCTTTGTACGCCTGTTCCGGCAGGTATCGGAACATTTTTTCCCTGTTGAAGGTCATACTCCCGAAATACTCGGAAGGACGCTTGTCCGGTGTTTCTACCGGAACGGCTTTCTTTTGAAAAGCCTTTTCTACTACTCTGAATCTTAAATCTGACATTTCCTTTAATTATTAATTGTTTTTAAAACTGTTTAGCTACAGCAGAAAGATGTTGTTTTTTTCACATTCCCGGATCTGATCTTCCGGCCAGATCGAGGCCTGGACTTCTCCGACATGGGCTTTCTGGAGGAAGAACATGCACAGGCGGCTTTGCCCGATACCGCCTCCGATGGAGGACGGCAATTCGTCATTGAGTAGCGCTTTGTGGAAGGTCAGTCCGGAGCGTTCCGGGCATCCGCAGATGTCAAGCTGCCGTTTCAGGGCTTCCCTGTCGACGCGTATCCCCATGGATGAAATTTCGAATGATATTTTCAACACATTGTTCCAGAGTATGATATCGCCGTTCAGTCCCGAATATCCGTCTTCATTCGGGGTGCTCCAGTCGTCGTAGTCCGGGGCGCGTCCGTCATGTTTTTCACCGTTGCTCAGTGCGCCTCCGATGCCGATCAGGAAGATCGCTCCGAATTTTTCGGCTGCCTTAAATTCACGGTCACGCGGAGAAAGGTCCGGATACATCCGGAGCAGTTCTTCCGTGTGAATAAAGGTGATATTTTCCGGCAGCGTCGGCGTGATGTGCGGGAACTGTTCGTAGACGATCACCTCAATTTCTTTCAGGAGCGTGTAGATGCTTCTGACGGTACGCTTGAGGTAGTCGACATTACGGTCTTCCGGGCGGATGGTCCGTTCCCAGTCCCACTGGTCTACGTACAGGGAATGAAGGTTGTCCAGATCCTCATCGCTGCGGATGGCGTTCATGTCCGTGTACAGGCCGTAGCCGGGCGCAATCTGGTAGGCGGCCAGCTTCATCCGTTTCCACTTGGCCAGTGAATGGACGACTTCCGCCTGGCGGTCGCCCATGCATCGGATCGGGAATTTAACCGCCCGTTCAACGCCATTCAGGTCGTCGTTGATACCCGTGCCCGAAAGGACGAACAACGGAGCGGTTACCCTGCGCAGGCGCAGTTCCTGTGAAAGATTTTCCTGAAAAGTGCGTTTCAGCACTTGAATAGCTAATTCCGTTGTTTCCGGCATCAGCGTTTGCTTGTAGTTTTTTGGAATGATTAATGACATACTTTTAATTGTTTTAAATTGATTGTTTTATATCTGTTTTATTGCATTTTAAGTGTAGTACGCCGATTCGCCGTGTTCATAGATATCCAGGCCTTCTTCTTCGATCCGTGCCGGAACGCGCAGGCCGTGAATCAGGTCCAGTCCCTTAAAGATGATGAATCCCATAAAGGCGGCCCATGCTCCTACGACCAGCGTGCCGAACGTCTGTGCGGCCAGGAATCCGGCTCCTCCGCCGTAGAAGAGGCCTTCTTCCGTGGCAAACAGTCCGGTCAGGACGGTACCCAGGAAGCCGCATACGCCGTGTACGGAAGATGCGCCGACGGGGTCGTCTATTTTTAAAACCTTATCGATGAAGCTGACGGCAAAGACCATCGCGACGCCGCATATACCGCCCGTCAGCGCCGCTCCGACCGGCGACACCAGGTCGCATCCGGCGGTGATTCCGACCAACCCGGCCAGCACGCCGTTCAGCGTCAGCGACAGGGAGGGTTTCCCGTATTTCACCCACGAGGTGAGGATGGTCGCAATGCCGCCTGCGCAGGCCGCGAGGTTGGTCGTCAGAAACACGTTCGATATCGTGTTACGGTCGACTTCGGTTGCTGCGGCCAGCTGCGAGCCGGGGTTGAACCCGAACCATCCGAACCACAGGACGAATACGCCCAGCGAAGCGACCGTCAGGTTATGTCCCGGAATAGCCCTCGATTTCCTGTCTTTTCCATATTTCCCGATACGCGGCCCTAAGATGGCGGCGCCGACTAACGCAAGCCATCCGCCGACGGAGTGAACAATCGTAGAGCCTGCAAAGTCGTGGAATGTTGTTCCAAAAGTGTTCATCATAAAGCTTTCTTCTTCGCCATTCATGAGCCATCCGCCGCCCCACGTCCAGTGTCCTGAAACGGGATAAACGATGGTGCATACCAGAATGGAGTAGCAAAGATACATAGAAAATTTAGTTCTTTCGGCCATCGCCCCCGAAACTATTGTTGCGGCGGTCGCGCAGAACACGGTCTGAAATATCAGAAACCCTGCTTTCGGCAGTCCGCTGTCGTGGAAATTGATGTCAAAAAAATTAGGCAGGCCGATGAATCCCCCGGCTCCAAACATGATACCGAATCCAATCGCCCAGTAGATCAGTGAGCCGAATGTGAAGTCGCAAAAGTTTTTCATCAGGATATTGGCCGTGTTCTTCGTGCGTGTGAAGCCGGCTTCGACGAGTGCAAACCCGGGCTGCATGAAGAATACCAGCATGGCGGCCAGCAGCATCCATACGGTGTTCAGCCCGATGGATAAGTCGTTGACGGTGGCGGCGACATCGGCTTCCTGCGCCGATAAGCCTGTTGAGAAGAGGAGGAGCATGCACAAGGTTGCAAGTCCCCGTCCTGTTATTCGGAATAGCGTATATTTTTTGTCCATAATGTTTGTAATTTTAATTGTTAATAACTGTAACTATCTTTCCTGTTCTGCGTTGTATAATGCGATGTCGCCGCGTTCGCCCGTGCGGATGCGGACGGCGTCTTCTATCGGGATGACGAATATGCGTCCGTCGCCTATTTCCCCGGTCTGAGCGGCCGAGATAATGGCGTTTACCGTCTTTTCCGCATTTTTGTCGCGCACGACAATGGAAATCAGTATGCGTTCTATGGAACTTGTATCATATACTACGCCACGGTAGATGCGTCCCTGGCGTGATTTGCCGATGCCTCTTACGTCGTAGTAAGAGAACCATTCGATGTCGACATTCAGAAGGGCGTCTTTGACGTCTTCGAATTTGGTCTTACGGATAATTGCTTCAATCTTTTTCATCTTGCTGTCTGTTTAGAGGCTGATGCCGAATACGAAATAACATTTTTCTTCATAGGGGTTGAACGTTATTTTTGTGAAAGCGGGGATGGCGAACGTTTCCGTTACGCGTATCTCTTTTCCTGCCGTTAACCCGATGTTTACCACGTTCAGTTTGTTGGAGTAAATGCCTTCCCATGGCGTCAGGCCCAGTTCGGCTTTCCAGTCAAGCCCTCCCAGTTTGAAGGGGGCGCTTGCTTCCACGTAGGTGGAGTAGGCCCTGTCGCCGTCGGCTTTGTAGTCCGTTCCTGCGAAGTTGGTGTTCCAAACGATTGCTGCAGGCCCGAAATCATATCCGGCGGTTGCTTCGAAGATGTGCGCCGTCGAGTGCGCGCCATAATCGAAATAGTTGTTGATGTCGCCGTTTTCGTCCGCCGTGTTAAACCAGTAATCCGTGATTGCGACGCTGAATCCTCCTTTGCCGTAACCGACCGTGAAGTCGAACTCTTTCGTGTCGCCGCCGTCAAATCCGACGGATCCCCATGCTGCAAGGGAAAAGCCGGCTACCGCTACCGACGCTCCCGGCTGTACGGATACGCCGCCCAAATACTGTCCGCGCCAGATGTAACTGCTCGTTAGATCTCCGCCTGCCGATACCTCAACCTCCTGCGCTTTGGCAAGAGAACATGTTGCAAATAGTGCAACCGCAAACATTGCTGTCTTTTTGAAAGTCATCTTTTTCATACTTTTCTTTTTTTTTAAATTAAACATATATCTATCAAAACCTATTCTGTTGCGTTTGTTATAGTTGAGGATTGACAACCGGCCTTCTCTACGTCAGAGCCATTTTTTCAGCCGGTCTACCGCTTCTTCCGTGTTTTCGCGGCTTCCGAATGCGGTAAACCGGAAATATCCTTCGCCGCTCGGCCCGAAACCGACTCCCGGTGTTCCGACGATTGCCGCCTCGTAGAGGAGCCGGTCGAAAAACTTCCACGACCTCGTCCGGTCGGGCGTCTGTATCCAGATGTAGGGGGCGTTGTCGCCGCCATAGACGTTCAGTCCGCATGACGAGAGGCCCTGTTTCAGGATCCGGGCATTTGTCATGTAATAGTCTATGTTTGCCTGTACCTGGGCGGCTCCTTCGGGGGTGAATGTCGCTTCGGCGCCGCGCTGCGTGATATAGTTCGCTCCGTTGAACTTCGTGCATTGACGGCGGTACCACAGGCGGTTCAGCGAAATTTTTTCGCCGGCGAGCGTAAATCCGTTCAATTCCCTGGGAACAACCGTATATCCGCACCGTACGCCGGTGAAACCTGCTGTCTTGGAGAAGCTGCGAAATTCGATCGCGACCTTTTTGGCGCCTTTTATTTCGTAGATGGAGTGCGGGATTTCCGGGTCGCGGATGTATCGCTCGTAGGCGGCGTCGTACAGGATCAGCACGTCGTTCGTCAGGGCGTAGTTGACCCACATTTTAAGCGCCTCCTTTGTCAGTGTTGTCCCGGTCGGATTGTTCGGGAAACAGAGGTAGAGGAGGTCTATCCTGCGTGATGGAAGTTCGGGCGTGAAGCTGTTTTCGGCCGTACAGGGTATGTATACGATGTTGCTCCATTTGCCGCTTTCGATCACTCCCGCCCGTCCGGCCATTACGTTGGAATCGATATAGACGGGATAGATCGGGTCCGTGACGCCGACGCTGTTGTCATGCCTCAATATGTCTCCTATGTTTCCGGTGTCACTCTTGGCACCGTCGTTTATGAATATCTCACCGGGTTCGAGGCTGATGCCGCGCGAAGCGAAATCGTGCTTCAGGATGGCATCCGTCAAAAAGGAATAGCCCTGTTCCGGTCCGTATCCGCGGAATGTCTCCGCGTCGTTCATTTCGTCCACTGCCCTGTGCATCGCATCGCAGACTGCTTTCGGCAGCGGACGGGTCACGTCTCCGATTCCCAGACTGATCACCCTGTCTTTCGGGTGCGTCACTTTGAATGCATTTACTTTCCTGGCAATGTCCGAGAACAGATAGTTGTCCGATAATTTCAGAAAATTTTCATTTACTAACGCCATAAAATGTTGTTTTTTTTAATTGATTATGTTGTTTTTTGCTTTATTCTTCCTGTTCGCTGATGTCTCCTTCGAATACGTGTACGGCGTCGCCCGTCATTTGGATCCGGTTGTTTTCGTCCCACAGGATGGAGAGTGTTCCCCCGTCCATGATGATGCCGGCTTCGCGGTTTGTCAGTCCTTTTGCCGCGCATACGGCGAGTGTGGCGCACGCGCCTGTTCCGCAGGCCATCGTGATGCCTGATCCCCGTTCCCATACCCGCATGCGGATGTTGCTGCTGTCTTTTATTTCCGCAAACTCGACGTTCGTGCGGTCGGGGAACAGCGGGTTGTTTTCGATAAGCGGGCCGGCCGTTGCCAGGTCAATTTTGTCGATATCGTCGACGATGATTACGAAATGGGGATTTCCCATGGAGGCGACCGTTCCCTCGTATGTATTGCCGTCCGCTTTTACGGTAACCGGCCGACCGTCGACCCCGGGCGTTCCCATATCTACCGTGACGGTCTTTACCTGCCGGTTGTCGATTTGTAGCTTCAGGGTCTTTATGCCTGATAAGGTGTCAAGCGTCAGGCGCGTTTTCGATGTAAGTCCCTGTTCGTATACATATTTCCCGATGCATCGGCTTGCGTTCCCGCACATCCCGGCTTCGGAGCCGTCGGCATTGAAGATCCTCATGCTGAAGTCCGCCCTGTCGGACGTTCCGATTAATACAAGTCCGTCGGAGCCGATGCCGGTGTGATATTTACTCCACTGTATCGCTTTTTCTTCAGGATTGACAATCGTATATTTTAATGTATTTATATAGATGTAGTCATTGCCTGTGCCGTGCATCTTATGGAAATGTATTTTTTTTGTCATTTGTCTTTTATTATTGTTGTTTTGTTTTACATTTGTCTTGTTTTACGGTGCAAATATATGACTTTTTGTAAGTATATCAATGAAAAATAAGGTCAAAGTGATAAATTATTTTGAACGGATGATGAATCTGTTGTTTTTTCATCTTTAATGTGACGGATTTATATAATAATTCCCCTTTTTATTTTAATTTGCAATAACGGTATGCGTCAAAATCAGGCGAAAACATGTATAGGAATGGCGAAAACCTGTATAGGAATGGCGAAAACCTGTATAGGAATTACGAAAACCTGTATAGGAATTGCGTAATCCTAGACAGGAATTGCATAATCCTAGACAGGAATGGCGTAATCCTAGACAGGAATTTGCCCTTTGCGGACGTATATTTCCGCTTAAAACCGGGCGATCCGGCAAAAAATGAAGGTTTTTATACGGCGCGCCATTGATAAGGCGACGGTATTTAAGGAAATGTCAGCGTGAAAGTGGTTGTTTCGGCAAGGGAGTCGCTGCTGAGGGTAATATTGCCTCCCGACAGTCTCATGATCTGGCGGGCTACCGACAGTCCGATTCCGCTTCCGTCTTTTTTGGTTGTAAAGAAAGGGGTGAAAATCAGTGCGGCTTCCTCTTCCGGGATGGCGGGGCCATTATTCGATACTTCTATCCGGATGGCTTCCGAGGTGTTGCAGGATACATTTACGGTGATCATTCCGTTTTTTTTATCGCCGATGGCCTGCCTTGCGTTTTTCAGGAGATTGATCATGACCAGGCTGATCAGGTTTTCGTCCGCATAAAGGATCAGGTCAGCCGGTTCAATTTCCGTTTGCCACCTGATGTTGGGGTATTTGTTCCTGTGAGATGAAAGCATTACCATCCTTTCAATAAAATTTTTCACATAAAACAGGGTGGGCTGGGGCGTGGGGATATGTGTAAATTTCCGGTACGAATCGACAAAAGAAATGAGTCCTTTTCCTGTTTTGCTGATGACTTCAAGCCCGTTATGAACTTCGTCTCCCGTAAATTCGTTCATGGACAGCAGGGTGTCGCTGATGGAGGTAATCGGTGTGATGGAATTCATGATCTCATGCGTCATTACCCGTGTCAGGCGTATCCAGGAATCCAGTTCCTTCTCATCCAGTTCGTTGTTTATGTCGTTACAAGTTACGATAAATACCGGTTTGTTTTTCAGTTCCGTCCCGGAAATGTGTACGGAAAGATTGAAGGTGGTACGTTCGTTGGTGTAGGATATGTTGAATTTATCGTCGGAGTGAATGTGTTCGAGGTGTTGAGCCAGTTTTTCGCTTACATTTTTGATGTGTTTTATATGCGTAAAAACGGATAATCCCAGCAAAGCGAGCGCCTTTTTGTTTTTCTGAAGTACATATCCGTTATGATCGATGACAAAGATCCCGATATTGACGCTGTCGATGATCCGTTCGTGAAAGTTTTCTTTTTTGATTGTCTCGATTTTTGATTGCAGCATGGTTCGTATGATACGGTTCATCAGTTCATTTATCTGCCTGTCGTCGGACGAGCGTCGATGGATCGCGTACTGAAACGTAAAGTCGTTGTTGTCGATCGCGTCGAACATGTATTTGATCTTTTTGATGCTGTTGTTGTACAGGGATATCACCCATATAAACAGGAAAATTACAACGGTAAAAGATAGCAGGAAATCAAAGGCGCCGCCTTTTATTCCGTACCGGGTGCAGATTCCAACGGCTATTACCAGCAGAAGCAAACGGAATATCAGGCTGTCATAAAGGTATCTGTTTACGGGGTTTCTCAAAGTTCGTATCTTTTTATCTTGTTGTACAGTGTTTGACGTGCTATGCCCAGTTCATCCGCTACGAGGGAGAGGTTGCCGTTATGTTTGTTTATCGCATTACGGATCATCTTCCGTTCCATTTCTTCGATGGTTGAACCTTCGTTTTCGGCTGTGTTTGAAGCTACCGCCGGGACTTCCAGGTCGTCGGCGTCAATGATGGTTTTTTCGCTGAAAATAACGGCTTTCTCTATAAAATGTTCCAGTTCGCGTATGTTGCCGTACCAGGGGTAGCGTTTAAGTTTTTCTTCTGCCGCGGCGGTAAGCTGCAGTTCCGGTTTGCCGTAGTTCCGGGACTGTTTTTCCAGGAAGATCCCGGCAAAGGGAATAATATCGTCCGGCCTTTCACGCAGGGCCGGGATGTGGATGTGTATCGTATTGATACGGTACATCAGGTCTTCACGGAAGGTTCCTTTCCGTACCATATCTTCAAGATTCCGGTTGGTTGCGCTCAGCAGGCGTATATTTAACGGGATCGGGGTGTTGCTGCCGACGCGCGTAATGCTGCACTGCTGCAGGACGGTGAGCAGTTTTGCCTGCAGGTGGCAGGGCAGGTTGCCGATCTCGTCCAGGAAGATCGACCCGTTGCCGGCCGCTTCAAATTTGCCGATACGGTCGGTTTTCGCGTCGGTAAAGGAGCCTTTTGTATGTCCGAATAATTCGCTTTCAAACAGGGTTTCCGTGATGGCTCCCATATCAACGGAGATCATCGGGTATTTATTTCGCCGGGACAGCCGGTGTATTTCACGCACGATGACTTCCTTTCCCGTGCCGTTTTCTCCCGTAACCAGTATGTTCGCATCCGTTACGGCTACTTTCCCGACAAGCAGGCGGACTTTTTGCATGGCTTCGCTTATCCCCCAGAAGATGTCACTCCCGTCGTCGGCCTGTCCGGGTGTCCGGGGCGGTCTTTTTTCTTTGGCTGACCGGTAAGCGATCTGCAGCGTCTCCGACAGTTTCCGGTTGTCCCAGGGCTTGACCACGAAATCGGACGCTCCTTCCTTGATCCCGCGCACGGCAAGCTCGATGTCTGCATAAGCGGTAAATAAAACTACCGGCATGGACGGATTTTGCTTTTTTATTTCCGAGAGCCAGAACAGGCCTTCATTCCCGCTGTTAATGCCTGCGCTGAAGTTCATGTCTAAAAGGATGATATCCACCTGTTCTTCCGATAAGATCCGCTTGATGCGGTTGGGGCCGGTAACGGTTATCACTTTTGCAAACAGGGTCTGCAACAGAATCTCTACGGCGGCAAGAATGCTCCGGTTGTCGTCAACGACTAAGATCGTTCCTTCTCGTTTACTCATAATGTGCGCAAAGTTAGAATTTTTATAGCTAAAATGACGGAAATAGAAAATATTTTTCAGAGAAAAGAGAGTGAATCACCTGGGTGAAACACTCTCTTTATTCCGGGATTAACCGTATGGTCAGTAGCCGAAGATTTCTTCCTGTGTAAGTGTTGTTACCGGGCCGATTTTTTTCAGGGCTTCCTGATCCACATCCTTTGTGTCTCCGAGGATACAGTATGTGAACGATTTGTTTTTTACGTATTTTTGCTGGAAGGCTTTTACGTCTTCCAGGGTCATTTTCGGGATTTCTTCAAAGAGTTCTTTCCTGGCATCCGTTGTATATCCAAATTCTTTTGCGCTCAGGTAATTCCATAAGATGTCGTCTCGCAGTATGCGTTGTGTGCGGATATTTGTCAGGATTCTTTCTTTTGCAATTGAGAAAGTTTTTTCGGATTCGGGCATGTTGTTCAGGATCTCGTTGAACGTTTCGATCGCTTCCATCATTTTGTCGGTTTGGGTGGCGATCGTTGTGCTCAGGATGTACGGACGGTCCGGTTTTCCGGGACGCTGATAGCTGGCTCCGGCAGAATAGGCCAGTCCGCGCGCTTCACGCATTTCCTGGAAGACGATACTGTTCATGCTGCCGCCAAAATAGTTGTTATACATGTTACGGCCTGTTTCCATGCTTTTGTCGAACGCTCCGCCCTTATGCACCATGGACATGTAGATCTGTTTTGCATCGTAGAAGGCCAGCAGCACTTTATTTCCGTTTGTTTCCTGTTCCGTGAATCGCCGGGGTTCCGGGATCGGCTGCAGTGTTTCTCCTGTGGCGTGATTTTTATTGATGGCTTCCCTGATTTGCTGTTCGGAGAGCGGGCCGTAGTACATAATTGTATGTTCCAGGTTTTTCAGGTTTTTGGTTCGTGCAATCAGATCTTCCGGATTGAAGGCGTTGAGTTCCTGTTCGGAAAGGATGTTTGTGGACGGAGAATGGGGGCCATAGACCGCATAATTGACCAGTTGACTGAAATTTGAGGACTGGTTGAGTTTTGCATCCGAACGCTGTTTCAGGATATCCTTTACGCGGTTGCTGTAGATTTCCTGATCGGCTTTTGTATCGGCCAGGCGTTCTTCGAGCAGCGCCATCGCTTTTTCAAAATTATCGCTCAGGCCGTTTACGTATACATAGACACGTTCGTTCGTTGCAATGACATTGAAGGAGCAGGCCATTTTGTAGAGTTCGCTCTTGATTTCTTCCGCCGTCCGGGTTGATGTGCCGAGGTAGCTCAGGTAGCTGAATGCCGTTCCCAGCGCCTTGTCGTGGTTATTCCCCATTTCAAAAATGTAATACAGGGAGAACAGCGGATTCGCCGTGTTCTGTTTATACAGCAGCGGGATCTCCTTTTTTACTTTTGACAGGGACATGTCTTTTGAGTAATCCAGGAACACGGGTTCGACCGGCGTTGTTTCACGGGCTTTTATTTTGGCCAGGAAGGCGCTTTCCATATCGCGGTTGGTCGGTATGGGGGTGATTTGGGGCTTTTCGATCTTGTTTTCTTCCGGCGTACCCTGTTTTTTGTATACGACGACGTAGTTGTCTTTGAAATATTTATTGCAGAACTCGACCACGTCTTTTTTGGTTAACTGCGCCTGGTAGTTGATCCTGTTGACCATGTCTTCCCATTTTGCATCATTGATAAACGTGTTCAGGAGCAGATAGGCGGCATACTGGTATTCCTGCTGCTGGTAATAGCGGTCTAACCTGAAATTGTTGATCACGGCTTCGAGCAGCCAGTCTTCGAAGGTTCCTTTTTTCAGCATTTCAAGTTGTCCGAGCAGCAGGTCTTTTACTTCGTCCAGTGTCTGGCCTTCTTTCGGCGTTCCGCTCATCTGGAAGATGCTATAGTCTGCCATCGGACTGGAATAGCTGCCTGCCCTCAGCACTTTCTGTTTCTGTACCAGGTTCAGGTCGATCAGCCCGGCTTTTCCGTTTGTGAGGAGATAGTCTACAAATTCAAGCGTGGCGGCATCTTTCGTGTTCGCGGCGGGCAGGCGGAATGCGATCGCGATGTTTTCCGCTTCCAGGCCGGTCACTTCCCGGATGACGGGTTGGGAGAGCGGCTGTTCCGGCGCTGTTTTCAGTTTCGGGATCTCTTTGGGTTTCATCGAGCCGAAATATTTGTCGATGATGGCAACCGTTTCGTCCGGATTAAGATCACCCACCATGCAGATGGCCATGTTGTTCGGCACATAGTAGGTCTCAAAATATTTTTTGACATTCGTGATGGAAGGGTTTTTCAGATGCTCTCCCGTTCCGAGTACGGTTTGTGTGCCGTAGGGATGGTGCGGGAAGAGTCCCTTCAGGATGGCCTCGTAAACTTTCCGGCCGTCGCGCGTAAGGCTCATGTTATATTCTTCGTAGATCGTTTCGAGTTCGGTATGGAATCCGCGGATGACGGGGTTTGTGAAACGGTCTGCCTGTATGATCGCCCAGTTTTCGATTTCGTTAGCAGGGATGTCTTCGGTGTAGGCCGTGACATCGTGCGACGTAAAGGCGTTTGTGCCCTGCGCTCCGATGGTTGACATCAGTTTGCTGTATTCGTTCGGGATGGCGAATTTGGAGGCTTCCTGGGATACCCGGTCTATTTCGGCATAGATTTCCCGGCGTTTTTCTTCGTCGGCTGTTTTGCGATAGGTTTCAAACAGTTCTTCGATTTTGTTTAACAGCGGTTCTTCTGCCCGGTAGTCGGATGTGCCGAAATTCCGGGTTCCCTTAAACATGAGGTGTTCAAAATAGTGCGCCAGTCCGGTCGTTTCGGCCGGATCGTTTTTTCCGCCGACGCGGACACCTATATACGATTGTACACGCGGTTTGTCCTTATTTACCGACAGGTAAATTTTCAAACCGTTCTCCAGTGTATAAATACGCGTTTGCAGCGGATCGCCCTGCACGCTTTCATATTTATACGTTGACCCCTGTCCGGACGCTGTCAGGAAAAGAATCGCAAGCGAAAGCAATAAATAAATTTTCTTCATACGATACGGATTTTAAATGTGAATATCCGGATGCCGTTGCATCCTTTTGATGTAAATCGCGTAAATGTATGACATTTGTTTGATTATGTGCAAATTTTTCCGTATTTATTTTTACCGGAATCAGCGATTTTTTTCATTTCGCTGTTTCTGCAGTGTCCAATTATTTTACACGACTGTCTATTTTTTTGACACTTTGCTAAAACAGTCGAATCAGTATACTGTTTATAATTAATATTTTGTATTTTTGGCACGATTATGGTTATGTTATGCTGTATCTATATTTGAAAATAAAATGAAGAAAATACTTTTAAACTTATTTTTATTATCCTGCTCCGCATCCGCAGGGCTGGCGCAGGATTCGTTCTGGACGATGGAACAGTGTATGCGCTATGCGGTGGAAAACAGCACGGCAGTGAAGAAACAGATGTATGAAAACGATTCGCGCAAGGCGGACTATACCTCCGCTGCGCTCGGATTTTTGCCCTCCTTTTCGGCAGGCGTCTCGGCGCAGTATAACTTCGGGCGCGCCATTGGCCCGGGAACAAATACGTACGTGAATACTACTACGTTTAATAATTATTACGGGCTGTCGGCCTCCCTTCCGGTTTTTTACGGCGGACAGATTGTGAACCAGTACCGCCTGGCAAAGTCAAACCGCCAGTCAGGAATGAACGACCTGCAGAAAATAAAGGATGACCTGGCGCTGAATACACTGGAAGCTTTTGTGAATGTGGTTTATTACCGGGGCACGGTGCGTTTTGCGGAAGAAAAGCTGGAAGAAAGTAACCGTACACTGTATAAGATCTGCAGGCAGGAAGAGCTGGGCATAAAAGGCATGGCCGATGTGGCGCAGGTCAGGGCGCAGGTCGCCGGGGATGACTATAACCTGACACGCCAGCAAAATGCATATAATACGGCTTTGTTGAGGCTGAAAGAATATATGAATTATCCGTATGATGAGGAGCTGCAACTGGATACGGCGATGTCCGGGAATGAATATCTTACCGGGAGTGAATCCGTCGCGGACATCTATGAGTATGCAAGGGAGACGAATCCTGCGGCATTGCAGGCGGCGTATCAGCTGAAAGCAAACCGGCTGTACCTCCTGATGCAGAAAGGCTCTCTCTTTCCGAGCCTCTCTTTTTCTACGGGTGTTAATACCAGTTATTATGATATTCTGCAATCGGGAGAAGTGCTTCCGCCATTCCGTTCGCAGTTTAAGAACAACCGGGGCGAGTATGTTTCGCTCAGTTTGAACATTCCGCTTTTTAACAGGCTTTCCCGTCTCCGTGACATACGGCGTGCGGGAAATAATGTAAGGATCGCGGAAGAACAGCAGTCGGAGGTACTGCGCCGGTTACAGACGGTTATTGAGCAGTCGGTGCTTGAGCGTGACGGATATGCGAAGGAAAGCGTTCAGATGGAGAAAAAGCTGGAATCCGACAGGATCGCCTACGAGATCACCGTCCGCAAGTTTGAAGAAGGGCTGATGAGTCCGCTGGATCTGCAGACAAGCGCCAATACACTGATTGAGTCGAAAGCCAACCTGCTTCAGCGGCAACTGATGTACCTGCTGAAATGCAAACAGGTTGATTACTATAAGGGAGAACCGCTGGTGAAATGAAAATTAATAATCAATAAAATAAAAAAGAGATGGATATTCAACTGGAAAAGAAAAAAGGGATTCGTAAGAAACATCTTCCCTACATAGCCGGAGGGGCGCTGTTTTTGATATTGCTGGGCTGGATCATTTTCGGAGATCACTCTTCGACCCTGCGGATTGATGCAAGGGGAATCAGTATCGGTACGGCAAAGTTTGATCAGTTTAATGATTTTATGCGTAATGACGGGCAGGTGCAGCCCATTTCCGTCGTGCAGTTAAGCCCCCAGGAAGGCGGGATCGTGCAGGAGAAAGTCGTGGAGGAAGGCGCTCAGATCCGCAGGGGCGATGTGATTGTGCGGTTAAGCAACTCGCAGCTTGACCTGCAAATCCTGGATGCGGAAGCCAACCTTGCCGAGAAGCAAAATTTTCTCCGTAACACGCAGGTTGCCATGGAGCAGGACAAATTGAACAACCGGAACGAAAAGCTGACGCTGGAACTGGAAACTACCCGGAAACGCCGCGCTTTTGAGCAGCGGGAGAAACTGTACGGGGAAGACCTGATCGCCCGGGAGGAATACCTGCAGGCGAAAGAAGACTATGAACTGGTTATCCAGAAGCATGACCTGATCAGTGAACGTATCCGTCAGGATTCTATCCTGCGAACGGTGCAGGTTGAGCAGATGGAAGAAGACCTGCTGAACATGCGCCGGAACGTCCATCTGATCCGTGAACGGAAAGAAAACCTCAATGTCCGTTCGCAGATAGACGGGGAGCTGGGAATGTTGAACGTGATACTGGGACAGAGCGTTTCGGCAGGACAGGGGATCGGCCAGGTGAACGATCTGTCGGACTATAAGGTCGAATCGTGGTTTGATGAACATTATATCGACCGCATACGCAACGGGCTGAACGGCACCTTTGAACGTCAGGGAAGGAATTACGGACTGACGGTCAGGAAAGTCTTTCCGGAAGTGCGCGGAGGCAAGTTCCGCACCGAATTTGTTTTTACCGGGGAGCGTCCGGAAAATATCCGCAGCGGGCAGACTTACTATATTAATGTGGAACTGGGACAGCCGACCGACGGCATTATCATTCCGAAGGGAACCTTTTTCCAGAGTACCGGCGGGAACTGGGTCTTCGTGCTGGATGCGGACGGCAGGAAGGCTTATCGCCGCAATATCCGTATCGGCCGTCAGAATCCCCAGTACTATGAGGTGCTGGAAGGTCTGGAAGCCGGTGAACAGGTGATCGTCTCAAGTTATGAAAGCTATAAGGACAATCAGGTGCTGATTCTTACCGATTAACCGGAAACAGGAGGAATATGCTGCTTGCAATGTTACGATGTAATTTAGATACCGACCGGTATTATTTCACGGCATCACGATGTGATTTAGATGCCACTTGGTACTATCTTGCTTTGGCACGATATTATTTTACGAGTATGCGGCGTTATTTTGCAAGTGCATGGCGTTATTTTGCGAGTGCACGGTGTTATTTACCGAGTACACGATGTTATTTTGCGAGTGCACGGCGTTATTTAGCGAGTCCTTTGTGTTATTTTGCGGAGTCTTTGTATTATCTTAACAGTCCTTTGTGTCATTTTGCAGAATCTTTGTATTATCTTAACGGTTCTTTGTGTTATTTTGCAGAGTCTTTGTATTATCTTAACAGTCCTTTGTGTTATTTTGCAGGTGCACGGTGTTATCTTGCAGGTGCACGATGTTTTTTCGTGCCCTGTTCTGTAGAGACGCGATGCATCGCGTCTCTACCTGAAAGGTTCTTTAATTTAATTCTAAAAAACAGTTTATGGATCAATTGAAAATTCTATTACGTTCATTCTTCAAGAGAGAAAGAAACAGTGCGGTGAAAATTATCTCATTGAGCGTCGGGTTGGCGCTTGGACTGGTACTGATTGCCAAAGTCTGCTTTGAACAGTCGTATGACAGCTTTTTCCCGGACAGGGAACGTATTTATCAGGTGCAGTCCAATTATTCTGCGGAAGATGGATTCAGCGAATATTCGAAGACGCCGGGAGGTGTGGCGATCGGCATGAAGGACGAATTGCCGGAAGTGGAAGTTACTACCCGCTACACCTCGCTGTCCCCTGATGCCACCTTAATCACGCCCGATAAAAACAGGTATTACGGGAATGTGTTCCTGGGAGACAGCTGCCTGTTCGACGTATTTCCGCGTCCGCTACTGGCCGGAAATCCCCGGGAAGTGCTGGCGCGTCCCATGTATACGATGATATCGAGTGAGATGGCCGAAAAACTGGGAGGCATTGCCGCAGTAATGGGCAAAACATTTGAAATTAACAGCTATCCGGGAAAGACACTGACCGTTGGCGGCGTTTTTGAAAAGTTGCCGGACAATACTCACCTGGCATACGACGCCGTGGTTTCAATGCCTTCAATCAGCCGGTTCATGCATGACGGCTCGCTGAACTGGATCGGCAATGACCGTTACGTGTCCTATATAAAACTGTATCCGGGCATCCATCCGGCGTCCCTGCGTCCCGGACTGGAAAAGATAAAAGAGAAATACCTGCCGTTAGACCAGCTGAAAAAGGCCGGCATAACGATAGACTGGAGCTTTAAGCCCCTGATGCGGATCCATGCGGGAGACGAAACGGTCAGGCGCACGGCCTTAATCCTGTCCGTTCTGGCAGGCGTTCTGCTTTTGGCGGCTGTGATGAATTATATCCTGATCGTCCTGTCTTCGCTGGTGAACCGTTCCAGGGATATGGCCGTGAGGAAATGTTACGGCGCTTCCGGGAAAAATATTTACGTCCGGATGTTTCTGGAAACAGGGATCGACCTGTTGATCTCCCTGATCATCGCGCTGCTGCTCGTTCTGCTTTTCCGGGGAACCGTTCTGTCGTTGCTCGGGACGGCCCTGCGCGATCTGCTTACCGTGGAGACGGCGCTTTTGCTGCCGGCCGTCTGCCTGGCGGTATTTTTTGTGGCGGCCTTCGTTCCCGGAACGCTGTATGCACATGTTCCGGTAGCTGTGGCCTTCCGGAATTTTTCCGAAAACAAACGCTACTGGAAGATGGGACTGCTGTTCACTCAGTTCGCCGCCGCCGGCTTTTTTGTTACCCTGCTGATGGTTATCGACAGGCAATATCACTTTATGCTCAACGACAGTCCCGGTTATCAGTATGAAAACCTGGCTTATGCAAACCTGTCCGGCGTCGACCGGGAGCTTTGCCAAAAAGCGCTGGAGGAACTGAAACGGCTTCCCGGCGTAAAAGAAGTAACCACCGCCTCGGTGCTTTTACTCGACGACGCTTCCGGGAACAATATTTATTTACCGGACGATGACCGCGAGCTGTTCAATGTTGCCGATCTCGAATACGCCGGAAATGACTATCTGAAAGTAATGGATATTCCGGTAATCGAAGGACGGCTGTTTATCGAGAACACGCCTTCTTCCCGCGAAGTAATGGTCAGCCGCATGTTTGTGGAAAAAATGAAAGACTGCACAGACTGGCCGGACGGCCCTGTCGGTAAACATGTCCGTATCACCGGGCACATTGAGACGGAGACGGATCTGTTCACCATCTGCGGCGTTTATGAAGATTTCCGTTTAGGCGTTATCGGCAAACAGGATGTGCGTCCGACCATACTGTTTTATTCCGACAGGCCCTCGACAAACCTGCTGGTCAAGTTTCACCGCGAGACTCCCGAATCTCTCAGGGAAATGGAAGATCAGTTAAAAGCCATCATGCCGGACAGGGATGTGACGGTCCACTCCTATACGGGAGAAATGAAAAACCGCTATGTCGATACCGGCAACTTCACCCGTTCACTGTTGATCGGAGGCCTCGTGACGCTGCTGATCTCCCTGATGGGACTGACGGGTTTTACAAATGATGAAATGAACCGGCGAAAAAGGGAGATCGCCATTCGCAAAGTAAACGGAGCGACATCCCCGGACATACAGCGCCTTTTCCTGAAAGAAGTCAGCTATATGGCCCTCCCGGCGATAACGGCCGGATGCGCCGTCGCCCGTTATGTTGCCGATTCGTGGCTTAAAAGATTTGCCGACAAAGCCGGACTGCCCCTCTTTCTGTTTATCGGCTGCACGCTGGCTGTATTACTGATCATATTGATCGCGGTCGCTCTGCGAACATCCCGTGCCGCCAATGAAAATCCTGCAGAAAGCGTGAAAAGCGAATAAGCCTCCTGTTCGTTTTTTTTAACTCAACAGGAACCGTTTATTCCGGATGCATAATCTATTTTTGCAAAACAGATCATTGCTAAATCTTATATTATGCGTTCGGACACGAGATATTTTTTTAAATTTTCAGTTACCCGTTCACTGGCAGGTTTGTTTCTGCTGCTTGCAGGTTGTGCAAACACGCAAAATCATACCGCAACAGTCAGTGAATGTATGGAGGACAGCCTGATTGTCCTGGAAGATGATTATCCGGCTGTCAGCGATACCATATCTGTCAGCCGGTTTGTCGACAGTTTGTTTTATATTCCCTTAGGCGCAACAAACGGCGATAAAATAGATGAGGTGCAAAAAGTCATGATGACCGGCAGGTATATTTTCGTACACAATGTGATGGAAGGATTGTATATGTTCACCCGGGAAGGCGCTTTCCTGCGGAAAATAACCGGTGAATGTTGGGGATTCGATGTGCAGGAAGCGGCAGAACGGATTTATGTGGCCTGCAGGAATCGCATTCAGGTGTATGATTTTTCGGGAAATATCATCCACGCCCGGATTCCACTGGATGAAGAAACGACGGGCATCGGCAATTTCATTGCAGCCATTGATACCGGAAAAATTGCCGTATCCGTATGGAACAGAGGCGTAGAGACCAACCGCCTGGTCATTATGAAAACCGACGGAAGCATCGTCAGGGCATTTCCGAATCACGAAAAATTCCGCTCCCTGCGTACCCCTGTGGTAAGCGCCTCCCGGTTTCACCGCACACTGTTCCGCTACCATGATGAAATCCATTATCATCCGTATTATTCGGACACGCTGTTTTCACTCTCCGGCGAGCGGCTGGAACCTGTTTTCGTCGAACACAAAATCTTCAAAGTACCACAGGCCCATCGCCTGGAATACCTGGGCGACGAACAGGCCTTTGGATCATACTGCATCGAAAACAGCGCCTATGCGACCCGTTTCCTCGAAACCTCCCGTTTCATGCTTGTCATATATAACGTGGGACGCATCTTCCGCACACTCCCCAACTACCTGCTGTACGATAAACAGACAGCGGAACTGTACAACTACCGGCAATACATGATTTTCAAAAACGGGCGTTATCATTTCGGCCTGTTCAACGACTACGACGGCGGATTGCCCTTCAACCCCGAATTTACTTCCGGTGAATACCTGATCGAAGCCTGCAACGCCGCCCGCTTTATCCGCGACTACACAAACGGCCGTGAGATGATGAACTGCAACAAGGACAGCACCGTTTGCACCATCCAACACTATGACATCAGAAGCGACCGCTATCCAACCCCCGCCCGAAAAGAAGTCCCCGAACACTTAATCCGTCAAATAACAGCAAATGATAATCCCGTCCTGATTGTAGCAAAACTGAAAAGGAAAGAATAGACCTCAAAAAAAACCGCAATATCACGATGCGCCCGAATCCGGAATGTCCGGCAATCCGTTAAGATGGCATCACCCGGTTCGGATTTCCTGACCCGTGTAAATCCCGGGCATGACATGTTTCCTATCGACATGTCATCCCGGGATTTTGATTGTATCGGTTTCAGGGATCTGAAAATTTGAAATTATTATATGGAAAAACAACTCCATGCGAGGCGTCTATTGCCGGGTGAGTGTGCAGTGGATTGTTGCGCCTTTGGTGTCGGATGTCGGAAGTGTGAGGTGCGTTTGATTTGCCGGTTTGTCGTAGCGGCAGTTTTGGCCGGACCAGTTTCCGCTTAGTTTTAGTTCGATGCGGCTTTCGTGCCAGGTGGGGTCGCAGAGGGAGAGGGTTCGTTTATTTCCTTCTGTTTCTATCATGAGGAGGCAGGGGGTCAGGACTGAAACTGTTTCGTCCGGCCCCAGCGGGACGGAGGCGGGTTGGAAGAATACGGCCTGGAATATGTTTTTGTATTGCAGTGCGTGTACTTTTTCATCCCTCTGTATGATTTTTATGCCGGCGCTGTCGATTGCGTCCCCTGCGCTTGCGTCGGGGAAAACCAGGTAGCAGTAGGAGGCGCTTTCCGCTTCGGCGCCATGGTCTATCCACAGGCCGAATACTTCTTTTTCGACCGGGTCGGGAGGGTTGACCAAGGCGATGCGCTGCCAGTTGCCGGTTGCTTTCCCGCTTTGGATCCGTAGCGACGGATCGTCGGGTACGTAATAGGCCATCCGGTCGTGACAGATGACCTGGCCTTCCGCTTTCCGGGTGACGGAGATGTCTCCCTTCTGCAGTTTCTGCTCGATGGAGGTCGTTATTTCATGTACGCCGTCGCCCCGAATGCCGGAGCCTGTGCATACAATGGCTCGGTCGGTGAAAAAGTATGATTTTTTCGCCTGCAGGCCGGCGTTATCGACAACGATGGCTGCTACGCCGGCGCGGTCGCCGGACAGTCCGCCGACAAAGTCATGCCGGTTCGTGTAATACCGGCCCATGACGACGCCGGGAAAGAGCGAATCGGTGAGCAGGCAGGTGATTCCGGGCACGCGCGTCCAGTCCCATACGGGGAAGATGTCTTCGTATTCGGAGCCTTCACGATAGAAAAAGATGCCGCCATTGCAGAGAAAGCGTCCCAGCAGGTTTTCATAATTGATGATTTCGGAGCCGACCGTTCGTGTGGAACTCATTTTCAGTCCGGCGCTCCAGGTTGCGGTACGGTACAGTCCGTAATCGGAATAGTTAAAAAAGCGGTATCCGGTCAGGTCGTTTCCGGCTGTCGACGGTTCTATGTCGCGTTTCAGGATCTGTCCGTATTCGTCCGCTTTTTCCGGATTCGCCGCCATTGCGTGCTTCAGGGAGGCGCCGTAACTTCGTGCCTTCGATTCCTGGGCGTTCGGCACGACCTGTCTTCCGCACGATCCGATGTCCATGTATCCTTTCCAGCAAGTCCACTGCAGGCCGTCGACGAGGTAGCGGTGGAGTATGTCCAGCTGTTCCCGGCTTACTTCATATACCGTGCTTTTGAATATCCTGGCCCAGTATGCCTGCGTGCCGGCATAGGCCAGGCCGTAATTCCCGAACTGCTGCTGCGGTCCGTGCTGGTGAAAGCTCATATCCGGACGTATCCCTTCGCCGTCCGGACTGACGACCAGTTCCCGGACGATATAGTCGCGCGCTTCCATCAGCAGCGGCTCGTTTTTTTCCAGGAGTGCGCGTACCAGTATATTTTCGGCCAGCCAGACACTGTTCTGGCCCGTCATGCCGAATTTTGCGTTTTCCATGTACCGGATGGCGGCTGTCATTTCGCTTTTGCTCATTTCGTCTTCCATCAGCAGGTACAGGACGCCGAGGATCCGGGGAACGCCGATTTGATTGTACCACCAGTTCCGGCATACAAATTTCCCTTCATCCCAGTATTTCATCCCCCGGTGGATCTTTCCCGCCACGTCCCTTTTTTTATAAAAGACGGAGTTTTTATCCTTATAGGCGGTTGCCATGGCGGCGAGGCGGCCTGCATGGAAGGATGGCCCCCAGTGGCTGCGTAGCGTATCCTGGTACCGGATGTCTTCCCACGAGCCGTCCGGCTGTTGCGATTCGATGTATTGACGGACGGTTTCTTCCGGCGCGGTCACGTTCAGTTCAAGGATACTTCTTTTTACCTGCTGCATATCCCTGATGCCCGCCATGCAAACCGGGGCAGGCGTCAGGAACAGCATAAACAGACAGATGCGTATTGACATGGTTCGCGTTTTCAGGATGATTTCAGGATTCGGTTCTTATAGCGGAGCAGCGCTTCGATGTAATAATAGTCCGCGTAGGTAAGTGGCACGTCCACTTCCGAATTGCCGGGCAAGTGGCCGGTCGAATGTTTCAGGATGAAATGACCGTTCGTCCCCGTTCCGGCGAAATATTCGGGCGAGGAGAGCGTACGCAGCTGCGTTTCGGCAACCCGGATGTATTGATCCGCCGCTTCCTTCTCTGCATACTGACTCAGCTCAATCAGCGCCGAAGCGATAATGGCTCCTGCCGAAGCGTCGCGTTTCGCTTCCGGGATGTTGGGCGCATTGAAGTCCCAGTAAGGAATCTTATCGGCCGGCAGATTCGGATGGTTGAGGAGGAAGCCGGCAATTTTGCAGGCCTGATCCAGGTATCGCTGCATTTTCGTTTCACGGTACGCCATGACATAGCCGTACAGTCCCCACGCCTGCCCGCGCGCCCAGGCCGATTCGTCGCTATATCCTTGGTGGGTGTTTTTCTTTTCGGGAAGGCCCGTAATCGTATCGTACGAAACGACATGGAAGGAACTGAAATCGGGGCGGTAATGATTCTGAATGGTTTTATCGGCGTGCGAAATACAAATTTCCCTGAACTTCGGGTCGCCCGACTGTTTCGATGCCCAAAAGAGGAACTCGAGATTCATCATATTGTCTATAATGACCGGGAATTGCCATTTTGCATTTGTTCCCCATGACTGTATGCATCCGATGAGCGGGTTGTAGCGTGTAGCAAGCGATTCGGCGCCGGTCATCATGATGGGGATGTAGTCTTTGTTATCCGTCAGCCGGAGTCCGTTTCCGTAGCTGCAGTAAATCATAAATCCGAGATCGTGCGTTCCTTTGTTATACTGCTCTTTTTCGATGCGATCCGTATAGGTTTTGGCGTATTCGAGCAGTTTCGCGTCGTTTGTATATTCATACAGGTACCAGAGTGTGCCGGGCATAAAGCCGCTGCACCACCAGGCCGAATTGCTGGTGATTAACTGATCGTTCTCAAAGCTGCGGGGCAGCTTGCCGGGCTGCGACAGGAGCGACTCCGCCATGAGACGGTACTGTTCGGCGGACTTCGCCAGCCGGTCGGCGATTAACGAGTTCATCGATTCTTCCGTTGTGCATGATGAAATGATACATGCAATCATGCCGATTAAAAAAAATTGTCTAATGTTCATACTGCGTATATTTTATGGATATAAGATAATGCTTCATCATGTTATTTGGTCAGTTGGATTTTGATGGCGCCTTTGCCGTCCTTGACAGTCCACGCCGGAATGCGCAGGTCAATACGCTTCAGCCCTTTGATTTGCCGGTCGAGCGCCATGGGTGCGGGATCAAGCGAAACAAGCGAGAGCTGCCAGTCCGGATGGGAAAGGTTATTCAACCTCAGTGTTTTGCCATCCTGCCGGAGGATTGCGCCGCCTTTGACCAGTTCGACATCGGCGGTTGTCATGAGTTGCCATGTAATCATTTCCGTTTCGGGTAACGTTTCAATCTCGTCCGTGACGGTGAGCGATACATCGCTGTCTTTTGTAAAGGTGCGTCTGGCGCTTTTCAGCACGCCTTCGTAAGGCCCGGTAATGTCAAAAACAGCCTCCGGCCGGGCGCCCTCTTTTACTTCGAGGAGCGTCGCTTCCCCGTTCACTTTGTGCAGCCGGTTATTCACCGTGAGCGTGCTGTGCGCATAATTATTCTTCGTCAGAAGCGTCCATCGCTGACAGTCCTGGCAATTCGACCACAGGTCGAATCCCGTCTGTTCAAGCTGATGATAATCCTGATTTCCCGGATCAACCACCCAGCGAATGCCTTCCAGTTCGAAAATAAACGAACCGGCGTCCATATTTCCGTGACTTGTGGTCGCGCGTCCGCCTTTGCCTCCGAAGTAATACCTGTTTTCGCCCGTAAAGATGGCAATCGGGTTATGTCCCCGGCCCGCCCAGACGGAAGGGATGTCCGCGCCCGGTTTTTCCCTGTACTGGGAGATCCAGACCAGCGCGGCGCCACCCAGACGGGATAATTTGCCCATCCGGTCGGGCGGGATCAGGAAGCGGTCGGCTTCGAAGAAGGCTTTGTTTCCTGTTTTCGCCGCAAACCAGGCCAGTATTTCGTCTGCGTCGTTTCCCCTGCGGTCGCCGCAGTCGGCGAAATTGTAATACCAGCCCGTTGGGGCGTTACACAACACGCGAAACAGGGCGCTTTTCATGTAAGCCTCGTGCCGCGTGTGCCCGAAATCCGTACCGAACGCGCTCTCCAGCATTGCACAGGTGATGACGGAAAAACCGGTGCCGTACCCCCAGTAGGTAGATCCTTCGGGGTAAACGCCGTCGGGCAGGTAGGACGCCAGCGCGTTCGGCAGGCCGTCCAGCGCCCTCCGGATGGTTTTGGCGGCCAGTTCGGGATCTTTCCCGGCGATGGCAATCGAGGCGGCAATCATACCGCCGTTGCACACCTGATTCCAGTTGTTTCCGCCGTACGCCCATCCCGAATTGCGGCCGTCTTCCTGCCAGCTTGGTTTGATCCCTTTTTCTATCAGGGCGTCGATGGCCAGATCGACGGTCGACTGCGGCAGGTCGCCGTGTCCCCAGTCAATAGCCAGCGCTACCGCCATAGCCATTTCCGCCACATCCAGGTAGTGCGACGGGTTCCAGTCCGAAAAATTGCATACGGCCAGGACTTCATCGTTCAGCCGCCGGAGTATCTTCGGGTCTTTTTCCATGCGGTAAACCATCCCCAGCATGTTGACGCGGTAGAGCATTTCCCGCGAAACGGAAAGCAGCCGGCGACCGGTTACGATCCGCTCCAGGAACGGTTTGTCCATCAGGTTCCCGGCATTGATCCGGATCGCCTCATAATAATTCTTCACAATCGGGTCTGACTGTATTTTCTTCTTCAGATCCCTCTCAATGGAGGAATTGAGCACTAACCGGGGATGCGATTTCCTCAGGTTCTTCTTGAGATACGAAACCGTCACCGGATTGTCCAGCTTGGGAATATTTTCACCCTGCTGTGCAACCGAACGGCTTGCAAACAGCAGATGAAAGCAGAAAAGAAATAATACTATGTGTTTCATGTTTACATAATTATAAATATTCAAACGTGCAAAGTTAAAAAAATAATCAGATGTTCCGGATTATTGGGTTAATTCTTTTTTTTGAGGCGCTACCATACAGGGAACAACGGAGATCCTAAAGGTACCCTGTATTGACCACAATGTTACGGAATATACGTTGAATTTTCAATGAAAAATTGAACGGACCGACAAAAGAGCAGTAATTATTTTGAAATTACTCTACTTTAATATAATTTTGAAGCAATTTTGTAAAGATCTTCAATGAAATGATAAACTCTTTTCCACACTACACGCAACTTGACGCCATGGACTGTGGCCCCACCTGCCTTCGTATGATAGCGAAGCACTACGGCCGCAGCTATACGCTGCAAAACCTGCGGGAAAAATGTTTTATCACGCGCGAAGGCGTTTCCATGCTGGGTATCAGCGATGCCGCCGAAAGTATCGGCATGCATACGCAAGGCGTGCAGATTACTTTTGAACAACTGGAAAAAGATGCCCTTTTGCCCTGTATTTTGCACTGGAATCAAAACCATTTTGTCGTTTGTTACGGTATTAAGAAGAAGAAAGGAAATTATGTCATAAAAATTGCCGATCCTGCGGGACA
>JAISCL010000210.1 GCA_031265585.1 Tannerella sp.
GTCGGCATCCAGCCTTCGGACGATGCCTGCGCCATACGGATGTATGACCGAACCATATCAAGCTCTTTTTCCGGCTCAATCAATATCCGGAGCGGATGCACGGCGCGGTATGTGTCCCAAATCCAGTCGTCCGTGTAGAAAGGCGTCCCGCCGTCTTCGCGGACTTTCCCGCCGGCAAAAGCGTCGTAATAGCGTCCGCCTTCGGAGATGTTTATCATGCGCTCGCACGTTCGGTAGAGAGATGTATAGAACGCAGACTTTTCGTCGTCCGTGCCGCCCGTCACGCGGATTTTGCCCAGCGTCGCGTTCCAGAGGTCGCGTCCGGCGCGGGCGATTTTCTGATAATCGTACGTGTCGATTTCGCTGCGGAGGTTGGCTTCCGCCTGTTTTTCGTCGATAAGCGAGACGCCGTAGCGCAGGTGCACCGTCTTCGCCGTCCCGAAATCGAGCACGAGCGCACGGTTGCGTCCTTCCGCGCTTTTTACGCCCGCATCCGGCTCGCCGCCGGATAAAATGCCGGTGGACAGGGGCTTTTCCATCGTTTCGAAAAATGCGTACACGTTCATCGTCCCGCCTTTCATGCCCGAAATGCGCTGGTAGCCCGTCACGCCCTTTTCGGTGACGCCGATTCCGCCGTTGCGCGTGTTCAGGATCAGCCGATGCGGCCCGCCGGCCTTTTCGAACGTTATTTCGTAGACGCCCGAATGGTGCGACGGCGCAAAATGCACGTTCACCTGCGGCTCGTCCAGGAAGACGTCGTAGCTGTACGGCGTGATTTTTTCCTGGTCGTACGCATAACTCAGCACGGGCGACAATTCCTGCGCACCCGAAGCGGGACTGATGCTGAACGCCGAACTGCCGCGATGACTTGTGACTATTACCGGCAGGCCGCGCACGACGTCCGACGTATAGTCGCTCCGTTCGGGATAGACCCGCAACATGCTGTACGGCAGATGAACGGTCGGATAAGTCGGCACGAGCATGTGACTGATGTTTCCCATATACGGATTCACGTAGTCTACGGGGAACTTGGGTGATTTGATTCCGGCTTCCGTCGCACGCTCGCAACAGGCGGAAAATAAAGCGATCGAAGCGATCGACAAACTGCATATTCCAAAATATAACTTTCTCATGATTCTAATTTTTTTGCAAATAAACAACATAGCGCTTAAAATACCGCTTAAAAAGAGGATTAATTCCGGAAAAAAGTAAAAAAAATTCATTCCCTTCTTTTTAAGCGTTTTTTTAAGCGTTCGCCGGTGTGTGTTTATCAATTTATTCTCAACCGGCAGGAAGCAATGCACGAATGGTTTATGATCTTTGGCGCGGGGAATCTCCGCCCGTCCCGCGGAGAAGAAGTCCAAAGCGCCGGATTTTCCTCCGACGGCGCAAAATGTTAAAAGCAGGGCTAAAAATTAACGTTTGCGGTGCAAATGTTAAATCCCACGCCTGGGATTTAACGCTCGCGGTGCGAGGAAGAAAACTTCAATGGAATTTTTTCCGCTCGCGGTGCGAGGAAGAAAACTTCAACGGAATTTTTTCCGCTCGCGGTGCGAGGAAGAAAACTTCAACGGAATTTTTTCCGCTCGCGGCGCGGGGAGGAAAACTTCAACGGAATTTTTTCCGCTCGCGGCGCGGGGAAGTTTTCATATCCGCGCCTTCGAGCCGCGGATCAGTCGCCGACCCCGTGATGCTGCCCGAAAGGCAGGATGCCGGGCGCGGTTCAGGTAGAGACGCGATGCATCGCGTCTCTACAGGGTACGCATCCTTTCCGCAGGTTGTTGTAATAGAGACAGGGGGACAGGCCCTGTCTCTACATGCAGTCGCTATTTCAGGGGATATGAATCTTTTCGATTGTTGAAAAGTTTTCCGCTCCCATTCCCGATTTGGCAATCAGGATCAGCTTTTCATCAAACGGTTTTCTTTTTTCAATTCATCAACGATGGAATCGAGTACCCCGTTTATAAAAACGCCACTCTTGGGAGTGCTGTAATATTTCGCGACATCAATGTATTCGTTGAGTGTAACACTGACCGGTATGGAAGGAAAGTTCAGGATCTCGGCTACAGCAATCTGCATAATCACAAGATCCATACTGGCTAAACGCTCCGATTCCCAGTTTGTCATGTGCCTGTTAATCCGCTCACGGTATTCGTCTCCGTGCAGAAGTGTCTGGCGGAACAGCTTTATGACATAATCATAATCGTCATCATTACTGAACATCGGGATCAGTTCCTGTTTACTTCCGGCTTTTTCATCATACCGCTTGATTGTTTTGACAACAAATGATTCAATTATATCAACGTCTTCATTCCAGTAGATGCTCTTTTCTTCCAGGTAATCTTCTACAAATTCATTATTGTATATGACACGCTTGAAAACAAGGCGCCAAAATTCGCGGTCTGCCGCATAAGAGTCTGTTTCGCTATTCACATAATCCGTATACACGGCGGATTTAAGAATCATCTCCAGTATTTTTCTGATAAAAGCCATATCATCAGCCCATGAGATGCCGTGCTCCTTATTATATTTCCGAAGATCTTCATTTTCCGCCAGCTGAGCTGCCAAACGGTTGTTCAGCAAGCGCATATCCGGATTTTTTTCCTCGTCCGTAGGGCGGTATTTATTGCGCCGCGTTTCTATCAGGCGTTCATACATGCGGGTTATTTCCACGACAAGCAGCAAAAGATAGTGATATAAATCATACGAACGCCTCAAACTCAGCAGCAGCTCATTTTCTGCCACCCGAAGATCACTATTACCTTTTTGATAGTATGCATATACTATTTGTAAAACTTTTATACGGATTAAAATTCGATTAATCATCAGTACTTAAAGGACAGCTAAATTCAATAATTCGGGCACGAAGATACTATATAATATCTGAAAAAAGCAAGTTTTCCGGCAAATAGTTGTTTTTTTAATAAAAAATTCACACATTTGGCGTCATATTCGTTAACGGGAGGAGGATTTGATTATGGAAGAATTGACTGAAAAAGCAGGCGGAAGCCGTGGAGATAAGGAGATTGTATATTCCAAAGCCATCAAGGCAGGGAAGCGGATTTATTATCTGGACGTGAAAAAGAATCTGAAAGAAGATTTGTTCATCGCAATTACGGAGAGTAAGAGATACCTGGCAAAAGAAGGAGTGCCGGCCTCTTTTGAGAAGCATAAGATCTTTCTTTATAAGGAAGATTTTGATAAATTTATGGACGGCATGAATGAAATCATCCGTTACATAAAAGGAAGAAATGCAGTGTCATTTCCCCCAAAAGACGGCCCGGACAAAGTGCAGGAGCCAGCTTCCGGTGAAGAATAAAATATTATCCATATATTTCAGATAATAAACAAAACTGCGCGGTTTCAAGATAAAACCGCGCAGTCTCAAGATAAATGTCCGACCTGTATTATGCAGGATGAATAGCTTCAGTGGGACAGGTATCAGCACATGTTCCACAATCCGTACACATTTCGGCGTCAATCGTATAAATATCGCCTTCTGAAATAGCTCCAACAGGACATTCATCAATACATGTACCGCAAGCGATACAATCTTCTTTAATCACGTAAGCCATAGTCTTTTTTCTGTTTAGTTATTAATATTTTTCGTAATAAGAGAATACAAAAATACCTTAAATCTCTTTGTTCAGGCTGACAAAGGTATAACATTATTTCCTGTATACAAATATTTTTTTCTGTTTTTTGCAAATACAATATCTTTATACTCCCTGCGTTATTACCTGTAAACAGGCAGGATTTTTGAAAAAAACGGTTTACATAATTACATTCGTTCTACTGGCCTTTCCGCTGTTTTCCCAAAAACGGAAAGTGCAGTATCAGCCTTATGCCGACTATAAACTGTATCATTTCGGTTTCCACGTGGGACTGCAGGCACAGGATCTGATCCTTACAAACAGCGGAAATACCACTCCCGACGGGGAAAGATGGTTTGCCGAGATACCCGGCTATTCACCAGGATTCAGTGTAGGTGTAGTCGGAGACCTGTTTCTCAATCCCTATATGAACCTGAGGCTGACGCCAACGATCCATTTTGGGGACAAGACCATCCATTTTAAGAAATCGGCAGGCGGAGAAGAAGTAAAAGCGGGTATCCGCTCCAACTACCTGTCCATTCCCTTAGACCTTAAAATTTCATCCATGCGCCTTAACAACTACCGTCCGTACATCACAGGCGGCGTATACGGGGCCATGGATCTCGGACGTAAAAAGGGGAATGCCATTTTGCTGAAACCGGTTGATTATGGCTTTGAATTTGGCTTCGGCTGTACGGTTTACATGCGTTTCTTCCGGTTAGCGCCGGAAATAAAATTCAAATTCGGACTGGCGGATATCCTGGATAAAAACCGGGATGACCTGAATAACGAAACAGACAGGATTTTTACGGACGCACTGTCAAAAGCCACGACACGCATGGTCGTCCTGACTTTCAATTTTGAATAAGAAGCTCAAAATAGATATAAACCGACGGTGAAGCAAGCAGGACGCTGTCAAAACGATCCAGGATGCCGCCATGTCCGGGCAGTATTTTCCCAGAGTCCTTCACGCCATACGTACGTTTAAGCAATGATTCGATCAAATCACCCCAGGTTGCGGAAAAGACCGTCACAAGAGCAAAAATCAGCCATTGATACCAGGTCAGCTCCCGGTAAAAACAGGCAAAACAGAAAGACGCCGTAACAACAGCGAAAAAGCCACCGAAGAAACCTTCCCAGGATTTATGGGGAGAAATGCGCTGAAATAACGGATGCCGGCCTTTCCAGCTACCGATCAGGTAAGCGCCCGTATCATTCAGCCAGATAAAAATAAAAATCATCAATACCGGCACCGGATTATATTCCTGTGAAATCATATAGGGAATAAAACACAACAGAGAGACCGTTCCCGCACAGTAACACTGTGCAAATAACAGGATACCCCACTGCTTTGCCGGATTCGAACTGCGAATATACAACCCGGATACCAGTAATGCGAGCAGGATCATCAGATAGGGTATATAAATAACATGTCCGGCATAATGTCCGGCATACAGACACGAAGCAACCGGCAGATACATGCCTCCGGCTATTCCGAGACATCTCACCCAAAGCGGGCCTTCATACTTCAGCAGCGTATAAAATTCATGTATCAGCAGGCCGGCAATAAGACCGAATACACCGGCAAACAGAAAAGGATGTAAACAGATGGCCGCTACGATTACTGCAACGTATACCATTCCGGTAAGGGTTCTCTGTGCAAGATTTTTCAGGGTTAAATACATATTTTACTTTACTCACTGTCCTGCTTTTTATCTCCGTTCTGCTTTTCCATAATCTCTTCGCTGCGGGACAGCCACGGACGCTTTCCGAAAATATGTTCCACGTCTTCCGTATAAATGACTTCGGATTTGAGCAGAAGCCCGGCCAGCCGGCTATGCTTTTCCGCATATTCGGAAAGCATCCGTTTAGCCCGTTCATACTGTTCATTAACAATATGCTGCACTTCATGATCAATCATTTTGGCCGTCTCCTCGCTGTAAGGTTTTGTAAATCCCCAGTCCTGGCCTGTCGAGTCATAATAATTGAGATTCGGCATTTTTTTGCTCATGCCAAAATAAACAACCATGGCGTATGCCTGTTTGGTTACCCGTTCAAGGTCATTGGACGCTCCCGTGGAAATGTCTCCCAGAAACAGTTCTTCAGCTGCACGGCCACCCAGCGTGGCACACATCTCATCCAGCAACTGTTCGCGTGTTGTGATCTGACGCTCCTCCGGAAGGTACCAGGCGGCTCCAAGCGCCTTGCCGCGCGGCACGATGGTAACCTTCACCAGCGGATTCGCATGTTCCAGCAACCAGCTCAGGGACGCATGACCGGCTTCATGAATGGCAATGCTCCTGCGCTCATTTTCCGTCATGATTTTACTCCGCTTTTCAAGACCGCCTACAATGCGGTCTACGGCGCTCATAAAATCTTCCTTCTGGACAAATTTCTTGCCGTTACGCGCAGCAATCAGCGCCGCTTCGTTACAGACGTTCGCAATATCAGCGCCCGAAAATCCCGGCGTCTGTTTCGCAAGAAAATCCATATCAACACTTGAATCCGCTTTTATCGGACGGAGATGAACCGCAAAAATTTCCTTTCTTTCATTCAAATCCGGCAATTCCACATGGATCTGACGGTCGAAACGTCCCGCACGCAGCAACGCCTTGTCCAGCACATCCGCCCGGTTCGTAGCGGCCAGTATGATCACACCGCTGTTCGACCCGAAACCGTCCATTTCAGTGAGCAGCTGGTTCAGCGTATTTTCCCGCTCATCGTTGGCATTCATGTTCGCATTTTTCCCGCGGGCGCGGCCAACCGCATCAATCTCATCAATAAATACGATACACGGAGATTTTTCTTTCGCCTGACGGAACAGGTCGCGCACACGCGAAGCCCCTACCCCGACAAACATTTCTACAAAATCAGAACCCGAAAGTGAAAAGAAGGGAACATTCGCTTCGCCAGCCACAGCTTTTGCCAGTAACGTCTTTCCTGTTCCCGGAGGCCCTACCAGCAAAGCTCCCTTGGGTATCTTCCCGCCAAGCTCCGTGTATTTACCCGGGTTTTTAAGGAATGAAACAATTTCCTCCACCTCCTGTTTGGCTTCCGAAAGGCCGGCTACATCCTTAAACGTAATCTTATTCGTCCCGTCCTTATCAAAAAGCTGGGCCTTGGATTTCCCGACATTGAACACGCCCATTCCACCGCCGCCTACTCCGCCGGACATGCGGCGCATAATCAGGAACCAGATCAGGATGATAATAACAAAGGGGCCTATGGATATCAGAATATTCCACCACATATCATCTCCTTCCTTATAGGTAACACGGGCGGATATGCCATTTTCCGAAACCTCCTTACTGTAAAAATCGTCAAATTTGTCCGCCGAAGGAATTTTAACCAGCACTTTGGCGCCAAGCTCCTCCGCCTTGGAGGCATCCTGTTTAAAAACTTCCTGATACTTGTCCTTTTTAACCGTGGCTTCCAGCACATTTTTCTTATTGAAGACCACCATTTCATCAAACACATCACCGCGTACCATCTGCTGAAATTCCGTCCAGCTCATCTCTTTTACCGACGGGGAGTCGTTAACAAGATACAGTATGATCAACGGTATAAAAATGAGTGCGTAGATCCACCACAGACTAAAGCTTGACTTCTTATTCCCGTTTGAATTTTTCGGGAAATTATCATTATTGCCGTTTTGTGTATTCTTATTTTTTTCTTCCATACGTATATTTCCACAATCACATAAAATCAGTCGATATCCGGGATTCTCTCCATTTTCGAATCTTCCCATAAACTTTCGAGGCGATAAAAGGAGCGCGTCTCCGGCAGAAACAGGTGAACAAGAACCGTGCCATAATCCATACCTACCCATTGGGCATTGCGCAGTCCATGTACGGAAGCCGGTTTTTCCCTGAGATCACGATGAACCGTCTCCCACACCGAATCTGATAAAGATAAAATCTGATTAGGATTATTTCCTCCACATATAACCATATATTGACATATTGCACCCTGTATTTCCCTTATATCTACCACAACAATGCCATGTCCCTTTTTTTCCTGCAACCCTTTTATGATTGTCTCTACTAATAAGTTTGTTTGATTCATTCAACTATATAATCCTTTTTTATTCTTGACGCGCAAAGATAATGCAAGTTGAGAGCAATACAAAATAAATTTTCTCAATTATTTTGCAAAACCAAAAAAAAGACATACTTTTGCACCGTCAAAAAATCCCGGATTGTTCTATGGTGTAATGGTAACACGTCAGATTCTGGTCCTGGAATTCAAGGTTCGAGTCCTTGTAGAACAACAAAGGTTGCAAAGGGAATAAAATCCGTCTTTGCAACCTTTTTCATAAATCTTCAAACAATTCTTTCAATTTGACCGCCAAGCCTTCCAGTACGCAGAATGTAACGACGGCATCGTACACGAAAACCGTGCCGGCGTCGTATTTCCCGTCTTCCGATAAACGGTAAACCGTGATGCCATCGCCCGGCATAACAGTCCAGTATTCTCGTACCCCGGCGCTTTCATAAGCAAGAAACTTCTGAGTCAAATCATAGCGACCGATAGAGGGCGACTGCATTTCCACGACAAGATCGGGAGCGCCAAGGCAACCTTTGTCGTCCAGCCTGGACAGATCGCAGACGACACAAATATCCAGCTGTAGCACCGTATAGATTTTATCGTCTGTCGTTTCACCGCTTTTATCCGGCAAGCGAACGTCGAAAGGAGCCGTATATACATGGCATTTACCTTTGTTCTTTTTGATGCAGTTGCGCAATTCGACTAATATTTCCGCCGTAACCTGAGCATGTTTCCGCGACGGCGAGGCGAACAGTTTAAGAGCGCCATTCATAATTTCGCGCATTTTGATATCCGCCCAGGTCAGGTAATCGGCATAGGTATAAAGCCTGTCCGGCGACAGTTCGTATGCGCCGGCAGGGTCGTTGACCGTGTAGGGATTTCTGTCTTCCGGCAGGTTGCACGTTTTTTCTTTTGTCTTTTCTGCAGTCATAACTGTTTTTTTATTGGAGATGTCGCAAAATCACCTGATTTTTTCCATAAAAACAAGGCTAATTATGAATTATGAATAAAGCTACCCGCAAACTTCATAATTCATAATTCATCTCACGTCGTATCGTTCAAAGCGGATGACGGTCAGCATGAGCATTATGCCCATGTAAGCAAGCATCACGCCGAGGTATTTCAGCGTTTCGGCGAGGCGTTCGGCGATGGTGGCGCGGCGCTCGGCGAACTGCGGTATTTCCTCGTAGGAGACAGCCTTTTTCGTGGTCGAATAATCCTCCCACGGATTGTACCAGTGCGGGCTTTCGGCGTCTTTGGCATCCACATCCTTGAACCATTGCAGGTACTGGATTTTGAAGTTCTGAAGGTCGTTGCAGTTGCGGTGCAGGCGCAGGTATCCGCCGTCGAGGAGGGCTTCCGTGCCGTATTCGAAGACGGCGAGCGGTGAAATCCACGTCCAGCGGCGGGTGTTCTCCAACTGACGGAACTGTGCGGCGTAATGTTCGCCCCAGAAGTCCGCATTGTTTTTTTCGAAAGCCATCCGCATGTTTGCCCTGATTTCGTGCTGCGGGAGAAACGGCTCGTTGCCGCTTGACCTCCATTTCCCGTCGGGAAAACCGGCTTCTATCTCGTTGTATTTTTCGTTTATTTTGGTTTGCATCACATTTACCTTCTCCACAGGCCAGGCCATCATGCCAAGGGTTTGGGCAAAGTTGGGAACGGCGATCATGAAAACAAGCCACAGCGATACGGACAGCAGCAGGCTGATGCTGGAATTGCGGCTCATCACCGAAGAAAACAGCCCGATGGCGCTCATGCTGCCGGTGAAAAACACGACAAACAGCAGGAACAGCCCTATTTCGGAGAACGTTTTGGCGGTAAAGATTACCGAAGGCGCAAGCATCCGTATCAGCAGCAGCGCCAGCAGGATCCCAACCAGGGCGCATACAGTCAGCAGGACGTTAACAGCGATGAATTTCGCGAGCAGGATATGGCTTCGCTTCACCGGATTGGAGAGGCACAATGCCAGCGTGCGCCGCTCCTTTTCGCCCGATACGGCGTCAAACGAAAAGATGATGGCAAGGAAGCTGAACAGTACCGTCATAATAAAGCCCCAGTTGATACGTTCGGACGGCATCAGCATGGGATTCTCCCTGCTGAGGTTCGTGCCGAAACGAAAATAGTGGAAGGCGGTATATACAAAGGTGTTTGGAATATTCGACTCGCCGCAGTCGGAAATAAACCCGCTGTTGCGCGGCGGCAGCCGGTACTCCCGCGATCCGGTAGCCACGTTTGTGGCGTTGCCTGCCCGGTCGCGCAACAGCTGTTCCTGATTGGCTGTCAGTTCGCGATATTTTTTGACGCTTTCGCCGTATTCGCCGATATACGTAACCGACGACACGGCAAACATCAGCAGTACGACGCCCAGCGCTATCGGCAGGCGCAGCCCGTAGAGGAACTGCTGCAATTCATGAAGGATTATATTTTTCATCTTACGTCGTATTTAATAAATGAAACAAACGAAAACCAGAACAGCAGGATGCAGGCAATCAGAATGCCGGCAATCAGGTACAACTGTTCGGACAAATCGCTGCCCAGCGTCGGCTGAACGTACACGAAGCGGGGAAACGACTGCGTATCCGCATACGCGAACGAGGTGAAGTCGAACGTGGACGCCGGTTTGCCTTCATTTTTCCAGCGTCTTTCCTGTGCGGAGGATTCATCCCAGTCGCCGGGAAAATCTTCTTCCTTCTGCATGGTGATGTAGGCGTAGGACGAAAAGATTCTGTTCTGCACAAAATAGCCATAGAACGCATCCTGAAACTGCCGCACCTGATCCATGAAATGCACATCGCCCTCCATTCCCGTGCGACAGAGCGTGGCGGCAAGCTGCTTGAATATGCCGGCAGGCGAAAGGCACGTCAGGTAGCGCACCGTCTTTTCCTGACGGTAAACCTGTTGCAGGTAATCGGACTGTATCGCCCATTTCCGGTCGCAGTTAGCAAGCAGGACGGGGTTTGCCAGCTCTTTCTTGCGGCGTTCGTATTCCATTGAGGATTTTGGCGTAAAGAGCAGCGCGGTTGCTCCATCAAAGTCGCCTTCCCAGCAAATGTAATAACCGGACAGTTGCAGGTTTTCGCTTTTCAGGGTTTCTTCCACTTCTATCAACTGTACGTCCCACCACTCTTTGTCAATCTGACCGGTCTCAAACGTCAGCTGGCTGTAGTCTTTCACCGGCGAGATGTTTTTGCCGAGCCACGCGGCGGCGTTGGGCAGCAGGAAGAGCAGGAAACACCAGATGAACAGGTTCAGGATGATGCTTGCCGTGGAACTTTGCGTACGGCTCGAAATGAATCCGCCCAGGAAGACGAAAAAGGCAAAGTACACCAGGCTTGCGAGCAGCAGCATGACGATACGTCCGTAGTCGCCCGCCGAAAACCGAACCGCAGGCGAAAGCTGTATGATGAGCAGAATCACCAGAAAGCACAGCACAAGGATGGGCACGAGCGTCAGGAAGATCCCGGCAATCTTGCCGAAAAAGAACGTCGAACGGCTCACGGGATTGCTGAGTGCGAGCTTGAGCGTGCCGTCTTCCTTTTCGCGCGAAAGCATGTCGTACGAAAACAGCACGCCCAGCAGCGAGAGCAGGATGGCCGTCACCGTGGCAAAGTCCAGCGACAGGAAGCCGCCCATGAACGGGTTCTCGTTCAGCGACACAATATCCGACGGGAAAACAGGTTTCTCCTTGCGGTCAAGTTTCACCTTCGAGCCGGTCTGCTCCGAAATGCCCCGGCTGAAAATCATCAGCGGCGACACGGGCTTCACCAGCAGCGGGTTCACCTGCGAATATACATGCGACTTCAGATATACGTCGTCCGCCGCCTTTACATCTACCTCGTACTGTGCGAGGCGGTTCTTATACGTCTCAATACCCGTATAAACCGTATAGGGCATCAGCGCCAGGCACAGCAGCAGCCCGACGATGAACCCGGCAGTCGTAATGTTGTTCCGAAACTCCTTTATAGCGATAACTCCAATCATTTTCAACTTTCAATTAATTAACCGTTTCGGCATACATGACGGCTTCCTGCATGTAGTCGAGGTAGATGCGTTCGAGGTCGTCGAGGAGGAACTGTTCGCGGGTGCGGATCATCGCCAGGCGCCCTTCCTTCATGATGCCCACGCGGTCGGCGGCGGCTTTGGCGCGGAAAATGTCGTGCGTGCACATCAGGATGGATTTGCCCTGGGCGCGGAGCTTGGTGAGCATCTGCATCAGTTCGGCTGCCGAGCGGGGGTCAAGTCCCGATGTCGGCTCGTCGAGCAGGATGTTCGGCGCATCCTTGATCATGGCAATCGCCAGTCCCACTTTCTGCCGCATTCCCTTGGAGAAGGTTTTCAGTTTCTTTTCGAAGGCTTCGTCCTGCAGCCCAACGTTGCACAGGATGTCGTAGTAGTTCTGCCGGGTCAGGTTGGGCTTGCCCGCGAGCTTGGAGAAGAAGTCGAGGTTTTGCCGCGCGGTGAAGTTGCCGTACAGCATTACGTTTTCGGAGACGTAGGAAATGAGTTTTTTCGTTTCCAGCGGGTTTTCCATCACATCAATGCCGTCAATCAGGGCTTTGCCGCCGGAAGGCTCGATGAAGTTGAGGAACAGGTTGATGGTTGTTGTTTTGCCGGCGCCGTTTGCACCGAGCAGGAAGAATATTTCTCCCGGCTTGATTTCGAGGTTCAGTGCGTCCAGCGCCAGCTGTCCGTCCTCGTAACGTTTCGTCAAATCAATTGCTTGTAACATAGTTTTATCTGTCTTAAAAATTATTATTTGTCTGTTTATAAAAAATTAACCCTTCTGCCGGCACATCTGTCCTGTGAGCCTCGGCAAATCAAATTCATCTCACATCGAAGCGTAAAAAGCTGACGAAGGCGCACACGAAAAACAGCAGGCCGTACACGCACAGCAGTGCAATATCCACCAGGTTTCGCTGCAGGACGTCGCCGGCGCCCAGGTATTTGTAACTGTCGAGCACCGGCACGGACGCTGTGTTCGAGTCGAAACCGTCTACCTGATGTGTCGTAGTCATGCTGCCCGATCCCGAATAGTATTCCTTCACGATAATCTTGTCGTATATATCCTGTTTAACCGTTTCCTGATACTGCTTTGCATGCTGGAGGAAATTATCGGCTTCCAGATGGCCTGTTCCCGAAAATTCGGCCATCAGGTTGTTCACGATGCCGACGGGCGACAGGCGGGCGATGGTCGCTGCCAGGTTGTTCTGCCGGTTGCAGCGCATGTCGTAATCGTTGCTCAGCAGGCCGGTTTCCGTGATTATGCGTTGATTGTATCTTTCGCGTAAGGGAACGACCTGTTCGTCGTATGCGCTGTTCAACTCTTTATCGCTGCTTGAGAGACCGCCTGATCCCGGATTATATTGCGCCCGTAATTCTTCATACAGTTTCACTTCTTCCGCTCTCTGTTCCTTGAAGATATTCCCACGCAGGAGCGTCTTCTTTGCTTCGAAAACGCCGTTCGATTCCACCGGATAGATGCTCGCGCTGATGATCGGACTGATCTTCGGGACAACCAGTCCAAGCACAATCCATATCAGCAGCAGGACGTTGATGGAAAGGGCCGAATTGGCCGTCAGCGCCGAAATCCACAGCCCGAGATTGAATAGCGCAAACAGGAAAACAAGGCTTATCGCGGTCATGAGCAGGATCGCCGGCAGAATATCCCCGGAAAAAACGGGAATAACCCCCGAAAAATGAACAATCAGCAGGGCAATCAACATCGAGAGCAGGAACGGCGCCAGGAAGACGAGGTAATTGCCTGCCAGCTTTGCCAGCAGGATCTGTCGCCGGTAAACGGCGTTGGAGAGTATCGCCCGCAACAGCCCCTGCTCCTTGTCGCCCGATATGCAGTTGAACGTGAACACGACGGCGAGTATCGACAGCACAAAGGCCACGATAAACCCGAAATCTATCTCACCCAGCAAATCCTTTTTGTTGTCGGGTCGGGCATACTCTATCTGGTAATTCCCGTCGCGCGAGGTGATCACCTTGTAAGGCATTTTGTTACCCAGCCCGCGCGAAAAGATACTCAAAGGCGAAGGAGGATGAACGCCCTCTGCCTTCATACTGGCATATACCTGCGTCATGTCGCGATACGTCTGCACCGCCTGATGATAATCGGACAGCCGCTGCGAATAATCCTTCACCGACACATAAAAACTCAACGGAATAATACTCAAACAAAGCACAAGTACCACCCAAAAGCGAAAATCAACAATCGCCCCGTGAATCTCACGAAGCACCAATGTTTTAAAAGTGTTTTCTTTCATGTTCTCTAATATTTATTGTTTTAAAGTCTTAAAGTCTTCGCCTGACAACACCCTATCTCCTGCTCAACTTAATGCCAAACCATACCAGTCCGCCCACCACGCCAACAATCAAAAGCAGCAGCATAATGGTGCCAAACACCGACGTCTTAGCATTCATCTGGATGCGGATAGTCTTGTCTTCAGTATCCACCTTGCGGTTGTCCGCCAGCGCTTCGGTCTTGATCTTCACTTCCTGAGCGCCCACGCCGCTATCTTTCGGCGGCAGAATAGCGATGCGGACGGTCGTCTCCTTTTCAGGATCAAGCGTACGGATAAGGTCAGGCGTGATGACCGTCTTCCAGTTCAGCGGACTGTCGGCGCTGATCTTGATGTTATCCAGACGGCGCGTCCCGGCATTGCGCACGGTGACAGTCATCGTCACGCTGTCGCCGGTAGAAATTTCGTGATACAGATTGGTAGCGCGCACCTCGATTTTCCCCTTGCCGCGCGGCACCAGTTCCAGCATCTCCCGACCGCACGACAGCGCGGAAAGCTGCTCCGGCGTAGCGGCGGAAAGGTCTTTATTGGCGATTTGGTCGTACTGTCCGCCGGTAAGCGTCAGGACGTGGAATTTCAGCGGCTGGTCTATCCGGATCTGTTCGTCATCGCGGTCGGGCAGGTAGACGCGCAGGGAGAGCTTCTTGGTGTTCACGCCCTGTGCGAACTTGATTTGCGACACCTTGCTCGTCTCGTCCATAAACTCGTAAGAAACCTGTTGCGGCAATCCCACCACCATCAGGCGGTACACGTCGTCGGAAGTCGAGAAACGTTCGAGCGTCAGGCCATAGACGGCGCTCGAACTGAGGTCGGCCTCCTGCGAAAACTGCATCGAACTGACGTCAATCACATTGATGCTCGCATCCTTTTTCAGATAGACGTTTTTTTCGCTCGTCCGCCCGTTGTAATTGAGCGTCACGCCAAGATTTTCGGCATCCTTGAGCAACTCGAAATCAGCAGTAGCTTCCTGCCCGATTTCGATGGCCGGTATCTGATATTCGTAAGGCGACCCGATAATGGTCTTATCGGTAACGTCGGACAGCGAAACGAAGATGTTATACACTTTCCCGGCACGCATTTCGGGCGTAAAGACGTCGAAATGCTCCTTAAACTGGCTCAGGTACTCCTCATTCCCTTCGAGCGTACTTTTCAGGGTAATCTTCACGCGGCGCTCACCGTTGGCCGTCTGATACTTCACCGCCCGCTCAATAATTACGTACGACTGTTGCGAAATCAACTGCAGGATAAGCTTCTGATAATCCACTTCGCGGCTCAGCAGTGCGTTTTTCGACTTGGTATACTCGTTTGACGAAATAGCCTTCTCGTCATACAGCCGGGTATCGTTTTCGAGCTGTTGCCGGGCGACTTCGTAGTCGGCGCGCGCCTTCTTGAGATCAAGCAGGATGCTTGCCCGGTCTCTCCCCCCGTCCTGTCCCGCGACGGCAAGGCAGGCGGCCAGCATAAGGGCTGCGATAATCAGACATCGCGTTGCAGCGTGTCGTAATGTTGAAATTGTCGGATTCACTGAATGTATCATTGTTTTAATTTATAATTTATAATTCATAATTAATCTTATAGCTTCGGTTGTTCTCAAAATCCCACATGGTGCGGCGTTTGAGGTCGGCGAGCGCCAGCTGGTAAGTGATATAGGCGTTGATGAACGCGAGCTGCACCTGCGAGAGGCGCTCCTGCTCCATGGCAAGTTCCTGGCCGGACAAATCGCCGTTTTCGAAGCGCAGGCGGGCGATGCGGTAGCTGTTTGTGGCGTTGTCCCGGTTTTTCTGGTTAATCCGGAAGCGTTTTTCGGCTTCATAGACCGTGCGGACGATTTCGCGGATTTCTTTTACGATTACATCATTCGTATTTTCGAGCTGCAGCTGTTTTTCCTTCAGGCGTATTTGCCGGCTTTTGACGATGTTGCGTCCGCGTCCCCAGTCGAGAATGGGAACACTCAAAGTAAACGTAACGCCGCGATTGGGCGGACGCATTACGAAGTTATCGAACGACGAGCGGAACAGTTCCGGCACATTGCCCGGCTCCGTGCTAAGCCCCGTGAAATCGTAGTAGGCGTAGATGTTGCCTTTGATTTCGCGTTCGCGTTTGGCGCGGTCTATTTCTATCTCCTGCAGCTTGACGTCGTATTCGCTCTCCTTCACTTCGAGGCGGTTAACCAGCGCCTGCTCGATAGCTGTCTGCAGGTCTATTTCCACGGTCTCGAAATCCATTTCGGCGACGATGTCTATTTCTTCATTCATATCCACGCCAATCAGCAGTTTAAATTCGTCTTTCTGCAACTCGTGCCGCCCGATGCACTCCGAAAGATTCACGTCGCTTTGCAGGGCATTGATTTCCGTCACCAGCAGGTCGCCTTCGGGGATGCTGCCGGTCTCAAACTTAAGGCGGGCGATGCGCAAAGCCTCCTGCGCATTGAGGAGCAGTTCCTCATTGATTTGCTTCTCATATGCCGCCTTATAAACATTGTAAAAGCCTCTGGTGACGCTGTAAACGATGTCCATCTGCGTGCGGGTGAAAAACAGTTCCGAACGCTCGTACTGATATTGCGCCACTTTCAGATTCTCGCGCAGCCGGTTCTTCGTGAACACCGGCTGGTCGAAAATCAGGCCGAACTGGCTGTACGCCTGTTTCCGCCGGAGGGTGGAATAGTCCTGCGCGAAGGTTGTGCGCAGGTTCTCGTGATACAGGTTGCCGCGCAGGGCGAGGTTACCGCCGGTGGGCAGGACATACGTAAACCGCAGGTCGCCGCCGAGCTGTATGGAACTTGTGGAGTTGTAGACCGGCAGGTCGTTGGTCTGCGCTACGGCCGATACCTGTTCGTCCCACGACGGCGCGTAGAGGTTTAAATCCAGGCGGGGCTTGAACTGCGCCTTATAGTAAAGGTATTCATACCGCATGCCGTTGCGGGATTCGTCGTTGGATTGAACGGTGTAGCTCTCGTGCAGGGCGATATTGATTGCCTGTTCAATGGTCAGCAGGATTTTCTGTTGCGCGTGTACCGGAAATGAGAGCCATATCCCTAAAATGGGTAAAATGAACTTTATATTCATAATCAAATCATTATTGCAGTTAAATATACAAAAATGATGCCATTGTTATAATAGACTAATAACAATCGATCTATACGAAACAAGCAGGAAAAGCAGCGGGTAAAACGTGCAACTATTTACCCGCCGGGTGGGTAAATAGTTGCACACGCAGGGGCAGGGCCCGCCCTTCCCTCCCACCCCATCCTGCCCTTCCCACCCACCCTCTCACCAAACCCCACGGCGGCGGTTCTTTCGTGCATGGGCATTGCAGGCGCGGCGCTGACCTGGTTTCAGAACGAATGTACGGTCCGGTTCACCAGGTTCAAGACAGCGTTCGAGAACTGGAGGAATCCGGCTGAAAGGACACCGGTTAAGACGACCATCCTCATGGAAAATTCCTGCCCCGTAGCGAATTGAACGGTTTTGCGGAACTTCCGGGAACAGACTGTAGGGTGACATTTGCTTCCCGGAGTGTCCGGGAACAGAATGTAGGGTGACATTTGCTTCCCGGAGCGTCCGGGAACAGAATGTAAGGTGAAATTAGCTTCCCGGAGCATCCGGGAACAGAATATAGGGTGACATTTGCTTCTCGGAGCGTCCGGGAACAGAATGTAGGGTGACATTTGCTTCTCGGAGTGTCCGGGAACAGAATGTAGGGTGACATTTGCTTCCCGGAACTTCCGGGAACAGAATGTAAGGTGACATTTGCTTCCCGGAGCGTCCGGACACCTTCATCGTAATAGAAGGTTATTTGGACGGCTATCTTTATGCATATGATCCCGATCCGTCGAAAACAACGGAAAACCCTGTCGCGGATATGGCAGTCAAGCCACCGTCTCAACGGATATGGGCTCAGGGTACAACTTCTGCGTCCGGAAACGGAATCCCGTTTACAGGAAATATAGACAGCGAGCCGAATCCGGAAATATTAACGGTGTCCAACAATCAGTTAAACGGCTTCAGGTGGGACGGGAATCAGTCATTAACCAAAGTCTATAGCCGTTCGGTTGTCGACGATTCCGGAGCAACCGGAATTACACTGTTCGATTTTAATCAGGATAATATAACGGAGCTTGTCTACAGGGATCAATCCAATTTGCGGATAATGAAAGCCGCCGGAACATCCTTTCCGGATATAAAAGCATTCGGTGCCATGTCGGGAACTTCGGTTGAACATCCCATTGTTGTGGATGTGGACAATGACGGACATGCCGAAATTGTAACGGCAGGCGGGACTTCTTCCATTGCTACAACCGGTAGGTTACGCATATTCAACTCCGGAAACGGTACGACCCGGGCGCCGGCGCGCAAGATTTGGAACCGGTATGCCTGCAACGCCGTAAATGTAAACGACGATTTGACCATCCCACGTTACCAGTTGAATCCGCGGCCACCCTATTCCCCGGCAAGGACGGCGTGCCGGATACCGCCGACGACGTCCAGCCCTATAACAACTTCCTTCAGCAGCAAACCACGCTGAGCGTCAATGGTACCCCTCTCAGGACGAATGCGATTGCAGCGACAGCATCCGTACACGTCTTAGCCCCGTCCTGCACTTGCTGACGAAGAAGGACGCCACCCTCAACGGCGTACAGAACAACGGAACCCGGCCCAACCCCGTCACGGTGCTCTACAGCGATACGATAGAATATAAGATAACCGTCGTTAATGCGAATTTAACTTCCACCGGCACACTCGTGATTCGCGACACGCTGCCGGCTTATCTTGACTATACCGGTGACGGTACGAAGTATTCCTCCCACACGCCGTCAAGTTTTGCATCCGAAGGCACTGCCGGCGTTCCGCCGCGCGACACGCTCACCTGGATCTTCAACAACATTCCGTCGCTGGACACGGTAACCGTCACCTTCGGCGCAACGCCCGCAAGCGGCGTCAGCGCCTCCCAGCCAATGTTCGTCAACCGCGCCCGGATCACCGCCAGCGATACCCCCCAAGCCCTCGACTACCGCACCTCCCCCCGCCCCGGCATCCTCACCGTCCCCGACGAAGGCTATGAATTTGCCGGCTGGAGCCACGACAGTTACGTATCCCTCCGCGGCGAACGGATCGAACCCCGAACCGGCATCATGCAATACGACACCCTAACCGTCTACGGCAGTGTCGAACTCCGCGCCGCCTTCGCCCCCTTCGAGTACTACGCCAACGACCTTCACACCGGCCGCGAAACCGTCGAACCCCCGACTTTCACGCCCGAAGATAAAATATGGGCCTCCGGCGACGAGCTGTACGTCCGGACATCAAAACCCGGCGCTATTATCCGCATCTATTCGCCGGACGGCATATTGCACCGGCTGCAGACGATTGTCGCCGCCGGCGAAACGCGCATAAAGCTGCCGTACGGAATCTACATCGTAACGCTTAATAACGGCGCCGGCCAGAAAGTCATGATTGAACAATAGACTATCATCGGAATTGATATTAAAATGCTGTTAGCATGCGGGCATGGCGTGAGCCACGTTCGCACGCATTTTTTTTTGCTGCCGACATGGCATCCTGTATGGGATGCAGCGATGTGGATATGCAAAAGAGACGCGAAGCATCGCGTCTCTACAGCAGTACATTCTTCCGCGTCAAAACGAAGGATTTACACGGTGCGACCAGGTGGATTATTTTTTTCGAATAAAGCCAGGCGTTCTTCCAATAAAGCGTATTGATTTGATTTGATAAAAGAAGTACACGCGCGCAAACCTTGCTGGTGACTCCCTGTCGTACTAAGTGAAATGGCGCTTATCCCATAATACATAAGTTCTTCCATAAGCTCCCCGCCTGTCATGCCCGGATAGGAGACCGTGAAATAAAATCCGTCGGCAATGGGATCGTCAAGGTCATGGTCATATACAATTTTAAACCCGTGATTTTTAAAAATCTCTTTCAGGCGTGCTGCCCGCTTACCGTATTCCTTTATCTCTTCCACAAAATCAAATGTCCCATCCGATGCCGCTTTAAACATCGCAGCCAGTGCATACTGGGCAGAATGACTTGTTCCTGAAGACAGTGCGTAGAGTACACGGTGTACATAAACGGTACCGAATGTACCCCCACCATAGCGCCGGGTCAGTCCTTCGTATGTACGGTTGTAAAGCTTGTCGGAAATCGCCGTTACAGCGATGCGCTGTCCGGCGTAACTGAATGCTTTGGATCCCGAAATCTGAAGTATATAATAATCCGTATAATGCGAAACGCTTGGCTGATAGGGCGGTTGAAACGGAGTGCCAAGCTCTTTCCTGAAGTCCATTGCAAAATAAGCCAGATCCTCGATGACAACCGTATCATACCTGGTCGTTGTCTCGCCGATTATTTTGAGTTCACTGTCCGTCAGGCAAAACCAGGCCGGATTATTGGGATTCGAATAAACTATAGCGGCAATATTGCCTTTTGAGAGGTATTCTTCAAGTATGGCCTGCAACTTTTCGCCACGATATTCATATACGTCGAACGATTCATAGTTGTATCCCATGACAGCGATCTGTTGTTTTTGCACCGGAAATCCCGGATCAATGAAGAGAATCGTGTCTTTTTTCGGATCGCATTGCCCGCAGGTCAGAAATGAGGCGTAAGTTCCCTGCATGGAACCGGTAACAGGTATACAATGTTCCGGCGACAGATCCGTATTAATAAAAGCCTTGATAAAGCGTGAAGCCTCTTCTTTCAGTTGCCCTAATCCGTTTATATTGGGATAGATGGCAGCTATACCGTTTTGTAATGCGTTGATTTCAGCCTCGACACCCACCCGTGCCGGTTTTAATCCGGGCACTCCCATTTCCATGTGGATAAATTCCGTGCCTGTTTCTTTTTCCAGCTGATGGGATATTGCCACCACTTCCCGAATAGTCGCTTTACCGAAATCATTCAATCCATAATTTTCTACCACTCTCTTAGTAGTCTGATAATCAACAGGAGTCTGCTTCATTACAATGTTCTTTTAATTAAAATCAGCAGCAAAGATAGTTTTTTTTCAAAAAGCTTAAGAGATAAAATCGAAGAATTATTATTTCTTCCCGCCTTCCGGTCTACATGCGGTTAAAACATCCGACCGGATAAATGTTGTATAACCTTCATAAATACACATATCTCCCGGTTTACACAGTAATACTCCGATCTCCCGTCAAAAAGATCTCTCATAAATTTTTTCTCAAAAAAATTTGGAGTTTAAAAATAAAGCAATATCTTTGCACTCGCAATTCGGAGGAATAGCATTAAAGCAACCAATAGGTGTGGTAGTTCAGCTGGTTAGAATACCTGCCTGTCACGCAGGGGGTCGCGGGTTCGAGTCCCGTCCATACCGCAGAGCGTCTAAGACAAGAGGCGCCAAAAGTAAGACAAGCCCTTC
>JAISCL010000226.1 GCA_031265585.1 Tannerella sp.
TCGCGTCCTTCCTTCGTGCTGACCAGGATGACGCCGTTTGCGCCGCGTGCGCCGTACAGTGCTGTCGCATTCGCATCTTTCATGATCGAAAAGGCGGCAATGTCGTCAACAGTCAGGCGCGACAGGTCTTCGGTGCCCATTTCTACTCCGTCAATCAAAATCAGGGGGTCTCTTTTGCCGGTACCGAAGCTCGTCACGCCACGGATAAAGAACTGTGCATTATCCTGCCCCGGCTCACCCGTACGCTGATAAGAGATTAATCCTGCGATACGTCCGGCAAAAGCGGTCGTAAGGTTACTGGAAGGCACTTTCAACTCAGACGGCTGAACCGTCGCCACAGAGGCGATCACACTTTCCTTTTTCTGCTTTCCGAAAGCCACAACGGTCACTTCGTCCAGTTCATTCGGGTTCACTTCCATGCCAACGTTAATCGCCCGTCTGTTTTTCACTGCTTCCGTGTGTTCCTTATATCCGATATAAGAAAAAACCAGCACGTCCGACGATTTCACGTTATAAAAGGAATAGGACCCGTCCACATCGGTAGTTACGCCGCGCGTAGAGCCTTGGATCTTTATGACTACGCTTGACATCTCTTCTCCATTTTCATCGGTCACCGTTCCTGTAACCGTGAAACTTTCCTGTGCCGTCAGTGTGAATACCCCGACGCACATCATACATACTGTTAATAGTAATTTCATTAACAAGTTCGATTCAATAATTTTCTTACTCATAAAAAGTATTTGTTTTTAGTTTAAATTGTTGCATTTAAGCATAAATGTTTACTCACAGTTGATCTTCTTTTTTTTACGGTTCGTCAGGAACTGTCCGGTTGAAAAATATTCTTCTTCATGGTTCTTGAATTTTTATGTTTAACACTCGATAAAATAGCTTCAAATTTGGTGTGTCCACTAAACCTCCCGGAGAAATACGCACGAAAAAACCGCATCAATATCCAATAGATATCGGCGGCATTAAACCATGCGCCAACGTCTATTCTGTTCATATAATGATGATTTTCAGCGTGATACGGGGGGGGGGGGGGGGGGGTAAATGGGATATTCATACATCCGGCAACGAACTTTGCAAACCTGCTATTCAAATCTTCCGTATGAGATTGAACGCCGGTCCGGCAAGCCGTACAATATATATATGTAAAAATCCGATTCATATCAATATAATAATTTTTCCAATCAATTCGTTTTTTCGATGGCAGTGCATCTCCGGCATTACTACCCCTTCGGATAGAAAATATTTAAGACACAATTCCTCATGGCGACTTCAACTTTTTAAATTTTCCGCAAAGGAAAAAATTAAGCATTAAAAAAACGCTTAAAAAGACGCTTAATTTGAGAATTTAACTAAATATTTTTCATTATCATTTTTTTAAGCGATTTATTAAGCGCCCGCCGATGCGCATTTGTTCGTTCAGTCACAGCGCTTTCGATAAAATACACATCTTATGCCGCGCACTATAAAATATAGAGACCGAAAAAACGGCGTCAAAAGACGACGAAAATCATCAGTCAGGAAAAAAAAACAAGAAAATGTTACATTTTTTTTCATAAAGTCCGTTTATGACAAAAAAATGACTATTTTTGCCACTACATAATTCTTATATATTTAAAATCCTGATGCCGAAAGCAAGAAAAAAAAGACTTGAAAAAGTTGCCTTATTGTTAATCACATTCATCCAATTATCTTTTGCATGGCCTGATAGCGCGGAAGATAAGGTGGATGAAGGTCTCTATTTCCATTCCTTCCTGGTTGATAAAGACCGGCGGACAGAGCTAAACCTGACCCCGGAAAAACCGCTTTCGCTCCCGGGTGGATTTACCTTGACGTTCGATTTTAAAATCCGATCCGAAGTGGATATTTTCGGGTATATATTCAGGATTATAGGCAATCACGAAACAAATATCGACCTGATCTCGAATATCGAAACCAACAGCCTCGTACTCGTGGCCGGGAACGCGACACTGCTGAATTTCATGACCACCGAAGTGCGCGAAAATGCAAAAAACGGATGGATAAAGGCCGAACTGAAGGTCGATACCGATAACAACACGCTGGAATTCGCCCTCAACGGAAACCGGAAATCGGCAAATTATGAAATCCGCCAGCTGAAAAAGTTCAGTATCTGCTTCGGACGGAACAGCGAAATCCTTTTTACCACCACGGATATAACACCCTTCATCCTGAAAGACGTCAAAATTCTCGACGGCAAGAACCGGCTGATAAGACACTGGATACTCAATAAGCACGGCGACGGCTGCGTATACGACGAATGCAAGTCGGTAAAAGCGATCGCGACAAACAGCGTATGGGAAATCGATCGCCGTGCCGAATGGCAAAAACGAACAACCATCACCGTCGCAGGCAAATTCCCTCAAATCGCTTTCGACAAAAACAATAAACGGTTTTCCATCGTAAAAAATGACCTCGTTCACGTTTACGATGCGGCAAAAGACAGTATCTATACCATGAAGCCGGCACGCGGAATTCCTTTCGGCGTGGAAATAAACCAAATGCTATACGACAGTACAAACGACCGGCTGATGCTGTATGACTTCACAAAAAACTACCTGGGACAGTTCGATTTCACCACACGGGAATGGAACAACGACGATGCGTCGGTTACACTTCCCCATTTCATGCACCACAACAAATATTTCGACGAAAAAAGCCGGACTCTCTACGCATTGGGCGGATACGGGTTTCACCAATATTCGGCGCTTATGCAGATTTTTTCGGAAACGGACAGTCAATGGAAAAACGTCGACCTGTCGGCCGTCATTAACCCCCGTTACCTTGCCGCGATGGGCGTATGGAGCGATTCGCTGCTGCTCTGCTTCGGCGGATACGGCAACGCTTCGGGAAAGCAATATGAATCGCCGCACAACTACTACGACCTCTACGCCATCAATCCCCAGACGCAGGCGATCCGGAAGATTTGGGAACTGGCACACGTCGAAAAACATTTCACAAACAGCAATTCGCTGGTTGTAAACCGGACGAATCAAACGTTCTATACCCTGTCTTATCCGAACAACGTCTTCGAGACGCAAGCATTCCTGCACGAATACAGCCTGCAAAAACCCGAATTCTGCCGGCTGGGAAATCCGATACCGTTCCTCTTTAATGACGTGGAATCGTATTGCGACCTTTTCATCCCGGCGGACAGCTCGGCGCTCTTCGCCGTCACCTCCTGCATGGATGGAAACGACAGCAAAATAGACATCTATTCCATCTCCTACCCTCCCCTCAGCCCGGCAGACACGCTGCAGGCGGAAATCAAAACGACGACGTCACCCTTTACATTATATATAGTAATCTTCATCCCCGCCGTCATACTGATTTACATGGCAACGAAGCGGATCAGGAAAATGGTGCGCATCAACTCCGTACTGAAAACCATCGAATCGAACAACGAATCGGACAAAATAGCGAAGGCGAAGGAATATAAGATGATCTATCCGGCTATTCACATGCTCAATGTCTTCGAAGTGCATGATTCAAAAGGCGCGAACATCTCCAACCTGTTCACACCGACCATCAGCCAGATATTTATACTGCTGTATCTCCGAACAACAGGAGACGGCAAAGGCATCACATCCGGCGAATTGCAGAAAATCCTCTGGCCCGACAAGGATTACGAAAGCGCACGAAACAACCGGAACGTATACTTCAATAAATTACGCCCGATTCTGAATATGACGGGTAATATCCAGTTGTGCCGGACAAACGATTTCTGGGTCCTGTCCTGCGAAAAAGGAGCGGTATACTGCGATTACGAAACGGTGATGAAAAACATTGAACTTATCGGGGAAAATTTAGACATGGAACTGCTCCACACAACTTTGCGGATTGCCAAAAAAGGAAAACTGCTGCCGTTCTATGAAACCGAATGGCTTGACGATTATAAAACGACGTACGTCAACACCCTTATCGAATTTTTGCAGAACCTGACAACGCATCCCGACGTGAAAAACAATTTGCCGCTGCTGCTGAATATCTCGGAAATCATCCTGATCCAGGACAGCCTGGAAGAATCAGCCATCAAACTGAAATGCAGTATCCTCTATAAACTGGGCAAAAAGAAGCAAGCCCTGCAATGCCATAATAAATATGTAGAAGAACATCTGGAAATCCTGAACATTAAACCGGAACTGACCTTCGACGACATCGTGAAATAGATTACCTGTCGCACCGCCTGACCCGCGATCCCCTGTGTCAGATGGTTCCGACTTTCAGCGTCCTTTGCTCGGCGCCTGTGTATTCTGCAAGGCTGGAGCCCAATGTCGTCAACTTTTCTGAACAAAGCCATTATTCTTCTGCAACTATGATTTCTTACCTCCCTTTGTGAAAAATCCTTATTAATTGATGATATAAACATCAAAGAGTTAAAATTAGCCTGCAGTTCCGAATATTTACTTGGATATATATCAAATCCGGTTTTGTTGTTGCAACAACAAAACCGGTAGTTCATTAAATAATAGAGAATCAAATAGACGTTGCTCCTCAAGTTTATTTTTGATTGTTAGGAAAAAACAAGACTATCAATAAAAGAAATAAGAATCCAGATAATGATATTTAACTGTTTATAGAATTTGAATAAATACTTATTACTGGGAACCTCTTCCAAAAGGTTATTCAAATAACTTTTTCGGATATATTCTAATATCAACCAATTCTTGCATTTTTCTCTATATAAAGCTTATATACATAAGTAAATGTTCATAATTATTTCACATATGGCAAAATGGTTGTATATTTGCAGAATATTCAAAGTGAATGCGAATGAAAATCAAGAAACTGAGATTGACAGAATCAGAGCGGAACGA
>JAISCL010000280.1 GCA_031265585.1 Tannerella sp.
CACAGCATCGTCCCCTTCATCGTCCCCGAACTCCAAAGCGTCGGATGGAGCATTGTCTTCACCTCGCAAGGCGCCGACATGCTCAACTTGAAGCCGCAAATCAAGTCCTTTATGAAATAGCCTCCCGGATGTAATTTCGCTGTATATTTAATCTGCTATTGATATGAAAGATAACATGTTATTCTTTAAGTGGGCTTTTTCCGTTATCGGAGCGCTTCTCGGATACCTGAAGCCTACGGTTCCTTTCGCACTGATATGTCTCGCGGCGGTTGTACTCGACTGCTTCTCCGCCTGGCAGTTATCAAAGCGGGTACGCAAAAAATATCCTGATGCAAACGACGGAAAGTTCAAAAGCAAATACGCGAGCCGTGTATTCAGCGCGATTGTTAAGGTATATACTCTTATTGTGCTGGCCTGGTTTATTGACCGGATCATCATCCCGACAGAAGCCGGGTGGTACCTCCCCAACATCGTCGCCGGCATGTTCTGTTTCGTGCAGATCTGGAGTTTCCTCGAAAACGAATCCTCCGAAAACGGCGCAAAATGGGCACGGGTACTGCAACGTATTATGGTTAACAAGGCCGAACGGCATTTTGACGTACCGCTCAATGACATACTTGCATCCGGAGCTGATTCCAAAACCAAACAGTTTAATTGAAATACAGATGGCAAACGTAAACAATCTTTTACCCTTTATCCTCAAATAGGAAGGCGGATACGTAAACGATCCGGATGACCTGGGTGGCGCGACAAACAAAGGCGTCACGATCGCAACCTGGCGGCAGGTCGGCTATGATAAGGACGGCGATGGCGATATCGACGTTCAGGATTTAAAACTGCTAACCGACGACGATGTCCTGAACCGCGTTCTGAAGCCACACTACTGGGATCGCTGGAAAGCAGATCAAATCAAAAGCCAGAAAATTGCCGACATCCTGGTCGACTGGGTCTGGGGATCCGGCGCCAACGGGATCATAATACCCCAGCGCCTGCTTGGCGTCACGGCAGACAGCATTGTCGGCCCGAAAACACTTGCCGCCGTGAACAGCCGTAATCCGGACGAACTGTTCGATGAGATCTGCCGGGAAAGGATTCAATATATTGATGATATCTGTCAGAAACGGCCGACAAATAACAAATTCCGTCGCGGATGGCTCAACCGGCTCGAAGACCTGAAACGTTTTTCACAGCATAATTAAAACCCGCATGCTTCTTTTCAAATTTAGGTTAATACTGAATTTATTTATTTTCTCAGTCCTGTGCGTCAGCTGCCGAAGTTCACGCACAGGCACACTGAGTACATACGAAAACAGTCGAGCCTTAAACCTTGAAGGTTATGAACGCATTTTTGATAAGGCGGAAATGGCAAAACTGCTTTCCGTTCACCGTGATTCCCTGTCCATCAGGATTACGGAATATTATCCGGTACTGCGTGGCGATACGGCTTCGCGCGGCTCCGTGCGTTCCGAAACCGAATTACATTATTCGGCTGTCGACACGGCATCGAAAGTGGTTATAACAGCCGAAAGCATTCGGGAACGCGACAGTACGTTCACAATCCGGGAAACCGTCAGTTCGGAACACAAAGAAACATCCGTATCTGTCCGCCCCTGGTTCGACAGCTGGCAATTCTACCTTACGGCAGCTGCCGTCATCATCATCGTATTAATCATAATCCGCAGATTTACCTGACTGTATTGCTACATTGTGTTTTTCATGGTATTAGTTTTTAAACATTAGTTATTCGGAAAGCCCTTGCTTGTGAAAGCAGGGACTTTCTGTTAAATAAACATATATGCAGCGATTCGGATAAAAATAATTGCCGGAAAATTTGAATAATAGTATTAATATTCGTACCTTTGTGGTGTATTAATCAAATGATCATTGACATTATGAAGTATTCAGAGGTAGAAAAACTCATCAAGAAAACGACTAACAGCCGTTTTCATCATCAGGGAAGCCGGCATCCAATATGGTTGAACCCCGATACAGGTGAGTTTTTTGAAATGAGCCGGCACAAAAGCGAAGAGGTAGCTAAGGGAACATTAAATGACATTCTTAAGAAGTCTGGGGCTAAAAAATAGCCCCGGGTTTTTTTTACAAAAAAAATTAAACGCTATGAAAGTAACAGTAATTATCGAACAAAACAGCAAAGGACGTTATTCCGCCTATATCAGCGACGAAAGGATAAAATTCGGCGTATTGGGCGAAGGCAAAACCGTGGAAGAAACCATTGAGGACTTCAAAATCGGATATGAAGAAATGAAAGAAACCTATCAAAGCGAAGGAAAAGAATTTCAGGAACTGGAGTTCGATTTCAAGTATGATACCGCTTCTTTTCTGGCGGCCTATTCCGGCGTGTTATCGCTGGCTGGAATGGCTCGATTGACGGGATTAAATCAGGGTTTATTAAGTCATTACGTGAATGGACGAAAAAAACCCACTCAAAAGACCATTTTAAAAATCAAAAATTCAGTACATGAATTTGGAAAATCATTGTGTCAAATAGACTTCATTTGATTAATACACTGCGATCCTTTTTGACCGCCCGCTCCCTGAAAAGAGCGGGCTTTTTCTACAAAGCATTTGCACATCCCGCAAAATACTTTTACATTTGTCAAATCATTAAACAAAATGTCAAACGATGGAACTGAATAAGGAACAGGCTACGGGAATACAAATAGAACACAATGCAAA
>JAISCL010000286.1 GCA_031265585.1 Tannerella sp.
GTGAGATTCACGGCAAAGGACTACTTCTGGCCCATTAAGGAATCCAACCTGTTCGTAAACAAAAACCTTATTCAGAACTATGGCTGGTAAATTTTTAAAAGTAATAAAACAAAAAATTAGTTGCATTATGAAATACTGTTTGAATATTTTGATCATTATGCTGAGCATCGCCCTCTTCGGTTCATGTAAAGAAGAACCCATAGGACAGCAACCGGTGGATGACATTCCCCCCGGTAAAGTCACGGACGTAACCGTCCGGAGCATTGCGGGCGGCGCCGTGTTCCACTATTCGCTGCCTGCCGACGAAGACCTGATGTGCATCAAAGCCGTCTATTCCATCGACGGACAGACGGAAGTGGAAAGCAAAGCCTCGGCGTTTGTCGACTCCCTGCAGATACAGGGCTTCGGCGATACGATACAATACCAGGTAAGGCTCATTGCCGTGGATAAAAGCCGCAATGAATCCGAATCGCATGCCGAAACCATCAAGCCGCTTCTTCCCGACGTGCTGGCCATCTCGGAAACGCTGGACATCGTGCCCGATTTCGGCGGCCTGCTGGCGACATGGAACAATCCCAACCGCGCGGAAATATCCGTTAACGTCGAGCTTGAAGACCATAACAGGGAATACGTGCCCAAAGAGACGTTTTACAGTTCCACGGCCGACGGCAAAGGCACCGTCCGCGGAATGGACACCATACCCGTTTATTTCCGGACCTATATCCAGGATCATTGGGGCAATCGCAGCCGGTTAAGGTATGATACCATCACCCCCATTTTTGAGACCGAATTTGATAAGTCGAAATTTGCCACCATCACCACACCGGGAGACGCAAATATGCTTGGTAGCCATCCCCTCTCCAATATATGGAATGGAAACCCCGGAGGAGCTCCCTGCAGTTCTCCGGCCGGAGGCACTCTGTGGCCCCAGCCCTTTTCCTTCGATCTGGGCGTGCCGGGCAAGATAAGCCGTTTGCGGCTCTATCAGCGAGGGGATGGGGACGCTTATATATTTTATGAAGGAAACCTGAGGAACTTTGAAGTATGGGGATGCCTTAATTTCAATCCGGCGCTGGAAGGCTGGGGTCAGTGGACGAAACTGATGGAATGTGAATCCGTAAAACCATCCGGACTCCCAACGGGGCAAAATTCCGTAGAAGACGTAGACGTGGCGAAGAACGGTGAAGAATTTATCAACGACCCAACCAATCCGCCGGTACGCTACCTGCGGATACTGGTAAAACGCACATGGGCGGACGGAACGAACTTCCAGATAGGAGAAGTCGATATCTTCGGCGATAACAGGCCATCGGTATTACAACAATAAATAAACGTAATTTAATTTATCGCATCATGAAGAATTTAATAAAAGCAATTTATGGAATCATGGCCTGCCTTTTGTGCGCGTCCTGTTCCGATATGAATGAATTGAGCGACCGGTTTTTGAGTAAAGGCGAAACGACGTACGCGACGATGCCGGATTCTATCGCCGTAGGCGCCGGCCGCGAGCGGGTGAAATTCGAGATTTATATGAAAACCAACCGGGTGAAAACCACCCGTATCTACTGGAATAACCGTGCGGATTCAGCCGAGATTGAAATAGGCAATACCGACGGCGTATTCTCCACCATCATCGAAGGCCTGCGCGAACAAAGCTATCTGTTCGACCTGGTCGATATCGACCGGTACGGAAACACATCCTTACCGTACGAAGTGTCGGGGCGATCGCTCGGGGAACGATATGAAAGCGCGATGATCAACCGCCGCATTGTTTCGATCAACGTCGATAAGTCCGGGAGCAAAATCCTGGAATGGGGCAATGTGGATGAATCGCTCGACGCCCGGTATTCGGAAGTATCCTACACCGACGTCAACAACAGGGAGGTCGTTCTAACCGTCCCCCTGTCGGAAAGCGTTACCTACATCCCGGATCTCAAGCTCGGCGCCCTGCCCAAATACCGGACCGTCTACATCCCCGACGAGATGGCGCTCGACCGGTTTTATACCCCCTACCGCGACGGCGAACTGAAATATCCTGGAGATTATTTTTTGCTGAAATCCGATATAACCATTATCGGATATTCGACTCAGCATGATTCCGGGAATAACGCGGCGATGCATGCCCTCGACAATAATTACAGTAACAGATGGCATACGCAGGCCTCATCCAACTACCCGCACTGGATGGCCTTCGATCTGGCCGGCGAATCGTCCGTCAGCAGAGTTTCCATCTGGCCGTCCGTATTCGACTTAGCCGCCGGCCAGACCTTCGACAACCGCTTGCCGGCAACGGTCACCCTCTGGGGAAGAACGGACGGCCCCGGCGAGGACTTGGTGTCGGAAGAAGGCTGGACAAAGTTAGGTGAATATCCCTGCGAGGAAAGAGGCGGAGAGCAGACTTTCGTCATAGCAAACCCCATCCCCGTAAGATATCTCAAACTTTATGCTCCAAGCGGAATAAACGGCTCGGCGGTAATGGTCATCGGCGAGATAGACATTTATACAAAGTAACCGCAAAATTTGGACAGGGGGTTGTTTCTATATTGTAAATATGAAACAATCCCCTGTCTAATAAAATTCATTGCTATTCGTGAATGAAAATGATATCAAAAATGAAAAGACAAATACTCTCGACAGGAATTTTGGGGATTGTCATGGCTTATTCCTGTAAACAGGTATCTATACTTGTAAATAGTAAGGAAATGTGCAGTACTAATCCCGTAAGATATGTAACAACCTCTGGTGTAAATTATTCCTGTAAAAAAACTTCATCGGGATTAAATATGTATAGTAGGGGATTTGCAGGTATTTCTTCAAATGAGTGTACCGGTGTGAATGCGATATATACCGCTACAGCATCGGGTTGCTGAAAATGATGTGATTCGGTTTGTGACAATATTTACTGTCACGAATCGAATCTATTCGCAAATAATAATACTGATTGTGTCGTATGAAAAAAATATGAGGATAAAAATCAACAGATCCAAACTCAAGTCATGGTTAAAAACCTGCCGTTACTGGTTTTTTATCGTTTTGATGGGTATCCTCCTGGCAATCGTCCTGCGCGTGTTTTTCTTTGCCATCTACTCTGTTCCGACGCCCTCGATGGAACCGGCCATTATGCCGGGCGATCAGGTGACTGTCAACAAAATGATCCCAGGCCCCCGCATTATCCGAAACTTCTTCTCCCTGCACAAAGGAGAAAAGCCGGATATCAAACGCCTCAGGGGAACACGGGCCATCCGGCGAAATGACATCTTGATTTTTAATTACCCTTATTCCAATTGGAACAGCCTGGATTTGGACATGAGCCTGTTTTACGCCAAACGCTGTGTAGCCATTCCGGGAGATACTTTTTACATCGAAAATGGTATTTACAAGGTGAAAAACGTCAGCGAATATCTGGGCTGTTACGAAAAACAGGAACGGTTGTCGGGTATGAATCCGGAGACTTTTCATCCCAATATCTATCACTGTTTTCCTTCCGACGAGCGCTTCGGCTGGAATGTGAAAAACTTCGGGCCGCTATACCTGCCGTGCAAGGGCGACACATTACCGCTGGATACTTCGAATATCGTGCTGTACAGGAACCTGGTCACCTACGAAACGGGAAAAACGGTCACTGTTGCTCAGGGCCATGTTTTTATCAATGACAGCCTGATTACAGAATATACATTCCGAGGAAATTACTATTTCATGGCGGGCGACCATGTGTTCGATTCCAAAGATTCACGTTATTGGGGTTTATTGCCCGAAGAGCATATTGCCGGCAAAGCCGTATTTGTATGGCAATCGAAAGATAAACAAACAGGAAAACGAAGATGGGAACGATTTTTAAAAAGGATACGATGAATAAAAAGACAAATGAACGGTGGATTCAATGGATTCAGCAGTTTGGCGCGGATATTCTTAACAGTTTATCCACGTCGATCTGTTGGAATCACGTCCTCCAAATGTTCATATTCCTGCCGTTTCTATTAGCATTAAGTACGGTCTTTGTCGTAAGTGATGACTTGATGAATGGCATCATTTCGGGCAAATACTTCTGGTTTTACGGCAGCATGGGCCTGGTATGTCTGACAATCTTTGTCTGCGTACTTATCGGCAAGCATCCGTTCCGGTTTTTGAAGATGGATTTGCTCGTACTGTTCTTTGTTGTGACGGTTTATTTATCGGCTTTTTTCATCCATAATGCCTCTCAAAATACTACTAAACTTACGGTTTTGCTCCTGCTGGCGATCTTATATTTCTGTCTCAGGTTAGTTCTCAATGCTTTTCAAAAGACGAATGTAACCCAAAACATGTTCTGTATTTTCATTATTTTTACCGGCCTGGTCGAAGCTGTATGGGGACTGCGGCAACTCTACGGATTTGAAGATTCGCAACATATCCTGTTCAAACTGACCGGCTCGTTCTTCAATCCCGGTCCGTATGCCGGATACCTGGCAATGGTATTTCCCCTGTCTCTGTATTATTTCTTATGTAAAAAGTTTTCTATTCTCTCTTTAACCACATGCATCGCCATCCTGCTGGTACTCCCCGCCGCCATGAGCCGGGCGTCATGGCTGGCAGTCCTTGCCGGAAGCGCTGTGGTTGTCGGAGGATACTGTGCGAAGCGATTTGCATTGAAAACGTATTATTTGCAATACAAAAGAAAGGTTTGGATTATCAGCTACATACTTATCCTGTTGTTATCGGCTGCCTCAATTGGCATGTATTTTCTGAAAAAAGATTCGGCAGACGGACGGGCATTGACATGGAAAATATCCGTTCAAACCATCATTCGGCATCCTTTCGGTGTGGGTTTGGGCAATTTCCCAGGCGCTTACGGTGAAACACAGGCCGCTTATTTTGCTGCCGGCAAAGGCAATGAAACCGAACAGTCAGTAGCCGGCAACCCCGAATACGGATTCAACGAATACCTGCAAATCACGGTGGAATCGGGGATTATTGCATTTCTGCTATTCACAGGAATTATCATACTCGCTGTACGGGACAGGATAAAGAACAAAGACTGGGGGATATTAGGCTCGCTGACCGCCCTGCTGGTATTTGCCGGTTTTTCCTATCCTTTTAGCGTGCTGCCTTTCCTGGTTGTATTCGTTTTTCTGCTGGTACCAAATCAATGGAGTGGAGATAACGGGAATGGTTACATGTGTTCCCTCCTCCCTGCTGTCGTTTGCCTGCTCATTACTGCCTGCTGCCTGTGGAAGCAATATCCTGTTTATCAGGCCTGCAAGCAATGGAAAACGAACCGGATCTATTATAATGCCGGTTTATTCAGGGAAACGGCAAGACATTACAGGGAACTGTATCCTTATCTGAACGACCGGATCAGCTACCTGTTTGAATATGCCCAAAGTTTGTCTAAATCGGGTCAACCGGTAGAAAGCAATGCGGTTTTACGGCGGGCAATGCAAATCAGCTGCGACCCGATGCTGTATAACGTAATGGGGAAGAATTATCAGGATATGAAGCAATACGGACAGGCGGAGGCGGCTTTTGTTCATGCAGCACAACTGGTTCCCAGCCGTCTGTATCCCTGGTATCTGCTGACGAAATTGTATGATGAGATGGGGATGAAAGACAAAGTCGATGAAACGGCGGCTATTGTGCTGACGAAAGAACCGAAGGTACAGTCGCCGGCGGTCAATGAGATGCGGGAAGAAGTTAAACGTTTAAAAACAAAGAATTAAAAATGAAAGAAATAATGATATTTGTGCTTTGGATAATGGGTTTTCTTATGAAATCTCTATTTCTGCCCTCATACCGGCAATGCGAAAGGAGGCAGAAGGTAAACCTGTATGGCAACAAATGTAAAATGTTTCATTCGCAATACAATAAAAAGATTACGATTTGGTTATTGGGGAAAAATAAGTTTACCTGACATAGCATTTGCCATAGCTTTCCTTGTTGGCAAATGCGGTAACCGATTCAAAGGAAAACGTGAGGCTTCACACAGATAAATGAAAGCAAAAAAACAAAATATTGAATTATAAAATTTAAATGTGATGAAGAAAATTATATTAACAAGTATTGCAATTTGGGCAATCGCTATCGTTGCTGCAATTAATTTGAGTTTGAATACTCGGAGTAAAAATTCATATAAGATCAGTCGGGCAAATATGGAAGCATTAGCAAACGGCGAAGGCTCCAATAATTCCGGTACAGGAAATATTTATTATTATGAACATAGATTAGGTGAACCTAAGACCTGTACATTGCATAAAGGTGTGGATGCTAACGGTAATGTACAGTATGGCAGTGATGGAGGAAGTTTCGGAGCAGGATGGAGCGTTGTTAAAGTCTCAGGAATGGTAGAGTCCTGTCCTGGAACTGGAAATGGCTGTACTGTTTACAGTTGTCATGAAACGAATAATACGAATTAATTAATAGCATAATTATCAGGCGTCTTATATTATTATGAGATGCCTGATAAAATATTTGTCAACATAAATATATCATCATGGGATTAAAGATTAAAACAAACAGTCGTATATTTTTTCTTATAATAATAAGCAATTTTGTTTGGGGATGTACAAATCCAAACGAGAATCTTTCCACAGGTAAAACAATATACTTTGATATAGATAAAAGTATTGAAAATTTTGATATTGGGGCTATCACCGACAGTACGTTCCAAATAATACCTTTGGAAACAACGGACAACAGTTTGATTGCGTCCATTGGTAAAATAGAAATCCGCAATGACCGGATCTTCATTATGGATAATCTGGCCCGGTCTGTTTATATATATGAAATGGATGGTAAATACTGGGGGAAAATAAATGCAACAGGACAGGGTCCCGGTGAATATGCTCATTTATCCTATATGACGGTTACGGATTCTTCGGTTCTTGTAATTGATCATTTTTCCGAAAAACAGATAGAATACCGGACATCTTCCCTGCAATACATAAGGGA
>JAISCL010000293.1 GCA_031265585.1 Tannerella sp.
CACTGGTACGACGGAGGTATAATGCCTAACCGCCCGGAAGGATTCCCGCAGGGAAAAGAACTGATGGCTGACGGTGGCGGATTATGTATCTTCCACGGAACGAAAGATACATTGATTTGCGGATGCTACGGATTGAATCCATGGTTACTGTCCGGACGTAAACCGACTGCGCCGAAAGTATGCCGCCGCGTGCCGGGCAACAAGCACGAAATGGATTGGGTACGCGCCTGCAAGGAAAGCCCCGCAAACCGTGTGGAAACATCCTCTAACTTCTCAGAAGCAGGACCTTTCAATGAAATGGTTGTCATGGGCGTACTGGCTGTTCGCTTAAAAGACCTGCACAAAGAATTGTTCTGGGATGGCCAGAATATGAAGTTCACAAATATCGGAGCCGAGGAATCCATCAAAACAGTGATTAAAGACGGATTTACAATCCATGACGGTCATCCCAGCTTCAATAAAACATGGACAGAGCCGGTTAATGCACAGGAATTTGCAGCAGAGCTTATCAATCACAAATACCGTGATGGCTGGAGCCTGCCTGCTATGCCTTAATTTTATTAATTTATAAGCTACAAAACCGTTCCCTTATGAAGATAAATCTTATTTTCGTAAGGGAACATAATTAAGTGAATAGAATGAACAAGACAATTTTAGTAGCAAGTGCTGTCGGCATGATGGTATTTGCCTCCTGCGGCGGAGGAAAGAAAGCCGATAAAGCGGATGAAGAAAAAAAGGATGCTCCCGTTGAAACAAAAATGGAAGCAGATCCGAAATTAGTAGCGGAAGGTCCTTATGAAAAACTGATCCCGGCTACGGACAACAGTCCGGCGTATGTCCTGATTGACAAACCTCAGGTGAATCTGGAAGATTTCCCCAAAGACAAAGACGGTTATTATGTGATCTTTGACGGAACATCCTTTAAAGGATGGAGAGGATACAACAAGGATAAAGTCCCCGCAAGATGGACTATTGAAGACGGTACACTTAAATTTAACGGCAGCGGTATCGGTGAAGCGCAGGAAGAAGATGGCGGCGATATTGTCTTTGCCCGCAAATTCAAAAACTTTGAACTGGCGTTTGACTGGAAAGTTGCGAAAGCATCCAATTCGGGCATCCTCTACCTGGCACAGGAAATTAAAGGAGAACCGATCTGGATCTCCTCACCCGAATACCAGATACTGGATAACGAAAACCATGAGGATGCAAAGGCAGGAGAAGACGGCAACCGTCAATCCGCTTCCTTATATGACATGATCCCGGCCAAGCCGCAAAATTCCAAACCGTTTGGCCAGTGGAATACCGGATCCATTACCGTATCCAAAGGAACCGTTTTCCACAAACAGAACGGCAAAACGGTGGTGGAATTTCACCTGTGGACGCCGAAATGGAAAGAGCTGATTGCAAACAGCAAATTCAAGCCGAAAGGCGATTATCCGTTAGCTTACGGATTATTGACCAATCTGGGCGGACCTAACCATGAAGGTTATATCGGATTCCAGGATCACAGTGATGATGTCTGGTTTAAGAATATCCGCATCAAAGTATTAGACTGAAAAAGTTTTCGTTTTTCGTTTTTATAATTTTATTGTCCGAGGCCGGGAGAACTCCCCGCCTCGGATTTTTTAAGCCCCGCATCTTTTTCAAAATATAACTGATGACAACTTTTACCCATACGATCTCAAATGGCCTGCGTATGATTCACCTCCGGACAGATTCGCCGGTCGCCTATTGCGGACTGGCAGTAAACGCCGGTGCGCGGGACGAAAAACCGGATGAACACGGACTTGCACATTTCGTGGAACATACGCTTTTTAAAGGAACCCTCAAACGCAAGGCATGGCATATCCTCAACCGGATGGAAAATGTCGGGGGAGACCTGAATGCCTATACCTCAAAAGAAGAAACATTTATTTACTCCGTATTTATGGAGAAAGATTTTGAGAGGGCTGCGGAGTTGATCTCCGACCTGGTTATTCATTCACAATTCCCGGAAAAGGAACTGGATAAAGAACGGGATATCATTATCGACGAAATACTGTCTTATGAAGATTCCCCGTCGGAGCTTATATTTGACGATTTCGAAAACCTGCTCTTTGAAGGCCATCCCCTGGGCCATCACATCTTAGGGAGCAAACGTTCACTGGCTTCTTTCGATTCGTTATCCGGGCGTTCGTTCCTGGAACGTTTTTATACGGCCGGTAACATGGTATTCTTCTCCATGTCGAAATCCGACTTCAAGTACATTAAAAAAATCGCCGAAAAATATCTTTCAGCCATACCGTCCCAGAAGCATCAGGTGGACAGAACCCGGCCTCATGAAATCGAACCGCAACAGGTGCATACAAAGAAAAAGACGCATCTGTCGCACATCATAACCGGAAGGCGAATCTATGACATGTACAGTGAGAAACGATATCCGCTTCTCCTGCTGAACAACATCCTCGGCGGGCCGGGGATGAACAGCCGGTTGAATGTCAGCCTGAGGGAAAAACACGGGCTGGTCTATAACGTGGAATCCAATATTACGACCTTTACGGATACCGGGGTATTCTCCGTCTATCTGGGTACGGACCGGAAAAACCGGGATCGCGCGATAAGCCTGGTAGAAAAAGAATGCGCCCTCCTGCGCACCAAAAAACTGACCGGCATGCAACTGGCTGCTGCAAAAAAGCAGGCAATCGGACAGCTTGGCGTGGCAAGCGATAATAAGGAAAACGTATTTTTAGGACTGGGGAAATCCTTCCTCCACCACAACAGTTATGAAATGCTTCCGGAAGTGTTCCGGAAAATCGACTGCATTACATCCGGGCAACTGTTGGAAACCGCCGGCGAGATCCTGGATCCCGGAAAACAGTTCACGCTCATTTATGAGTAGTTTGTCAGTTCCTTGATAAAACGTTCTTCTGCGGATGAAACCCATTCTTTAAAGGCGGCATGATCAAAGTCCCGCTTTTTCCGCATATACGCCAGCAGCCGGTTCAGGTCAAAATTTTCACCGATAATTCCCCCGTTGATGGATGATGCATCTTTGGCATTGATTTCCTGTTCCATGTGGGCAGGTATGAGCATCACCGGTTTATTCATATATAAGGCTTCACAGACGGATTCGAAGCCGGCAGTCGTTATATAGCCGCTGCAATGCTCCATGTAATGCAGGAACTGTTCGCCGTTTATGCGGTGCAGTGTCAGCGTGTCATCAACGACCCATTCCTCCGGCGCGTCTTTCCGGTCCCAGAAAAAATGCAGTTTGACATCCGGATGTTCCTCATGCCATCTCCGCACCTCGGTTACATAGCCCTGATTGAGCATATAGCCGAGAATATAATTGCCTTCGGAGGAGGGATGCAGTTCCAGCACTTCCTTCCGCAGTAACGGCGGCATCACCACTATTTTTTCACGCGGGCAGTCTTTCATTTTGTAAAAGGACAGGGCCAGCAGTTTTGAGGCGCCGATCCCGCTCAGTAACGTATGAAACCGCAGGATCATCATATTCTGGGAATCGTCTTTTCCGAAATGATAGTCCGGATGTTTAAGCAGATATTGATGGCCGATATTTATGAACGGGATGTGAACGCGGAAACGCAGGTGCATGAAACCGGGCAGTATCTCATGAAAATTAACGACGGCATCCGGACTGTCCGCTTTGATCCGCCGGTGTATCAGTTCGATGCTTTCACCGTATTTGTGCAGCTTCCGGGGGTTTGTGTTATACAGGAATGTCTTGAGCTTGTCGATGTGTTTCCGGTCATTCTTGAATATAAGCGACGGCGCATCATATACGCGGACATGGACGCCGATGCGTTCACGGAAGAACGCAGGAACCTCACGCGACCGGCTTTTCCCGACCAGCACTTCTACGATTTCATGTCCGTGGCGGCGCAACGTTTCGGCTAATGAAATCGCCTGCGTCAGATGCCCCCGCCCTTCACCCTGTACGATAAAAAGGAATCTCATGGATGTCATTATTAAATTTCCGGCAAATGTAGTTTGTTTTTTACGAATGACAAAAGAAAACTTATATTTTGCGGGAAGATGGGAAGACAGTTGGGGCCGGTGTGGCCGCAGTGCGCAGGCAAATTAAATTTTTACAATATTTCAAGCAGCTTTTTGATTGCGGTTTCTGCGGATTTATATTCCCCCAGCAGCGTGACGAACTTGCTTCCGATGATTGCACCGGAAGCTTCATTACATGCTGCGCGGAAGGTTTCCCTGTTGCTTATTCCGAATCCGACCATGCGCGGATTGTGCAGGGACATGGCGCCGATACGCCGGAAATAAGCCTGCTTCCGCTCATCAAAAGAGGTTTGTGCTCCGGTCGTTGCGGCTGACGATACCATATAGATGAAGCCGTCCGTATGCCCGTCAATCAGACGGATGCGTTCATCGGAGGTTTCGGGCGTTATGAGCATGATGGCTTTTACGTTGTATTTTTCAGCTACCGGCTTGAAGTCATGCAGGTAATCGTCGAACGGCAGGTCGGGGAGGATACAGCCGTCTATGCCACAGGAGCGGCAGGAGCGGCAGAAATTTTCAAAGCCGTACTGCATAACGGGATTCAGGTATCCCATGAGTAGAAGGGGGATCCGGACATCCCGGCGGACATGTTCCAGCTGATGGAAGAGTTTCTTGAGTGACATTCCATTGCGCAGGGCGCGGGTGGCTGCGTTTTGTATCACCACTCCGTCAGCCATCGGGTCGCTGAAGGGGATGCCGATCTCGATCATGTCGACGCCATTTTTCGCTAGTGTACGTATCACATCTACCGTGTTGTCCGCTTCGGGATAACCGGCGCAGAAATAAATTGAAAGAATATTCGTCTTCTTTGTTTCAAATAATTGATTGATTCTATTTTCCATGTTTACTGTTGTTTTTAATTATTAAATGATCAGGCGGATTTCGCGAATGAAGCGTTCCAGTTTCCGGACATCCTTGACCGCAGGCGACTGTTCGAAGCCGCTGTTGAGGTCAATGCCGGCAAACCGCACGTGTTGCAGGGAGCGTATGTCATGAATGCTGTCCGGCGCAAGCCCGCCGCTCAGGAAGAAGGGCGTCCGGCCGGTATAGCGTTCCAGTAATGACCAGTCAAAGCGGAGGCCCGAACCGCCGCAGGCGGCGCATTTCGTGTCGAAAAGAACGTAGTCGGTGCAGCCGGCATAGTTGCGGGTTTCCGGGAACTCCCCGGCCGAAGCGACGGGGAAGGCTTTCAGGATGAAGTAACCGGCCTGCCGTAATGCGTTGCAGGTTTCGGGAGATTCGTCGCCGTGCAGTTGCAGGCCGTCGAGGCGGTAAAGCCCGGCCTTCCGGAGCATATTTTCCGGTGTTTCATTGACAAAGACGCCTACTTTCGGCTTTGTGCACCGGCGTATGGCCTCCCGGCATTCTTCGCCGTCGGATACGCACCGGGGGGATTTGCGGTAGAAGATGAATCCTGCGCAGTCGATATCGAGGGCTTCTATCAGGCGTATGTTTTCGGGGTTGCGCAGGCCGCATACTTTTATTTTCATTGGTTGTGGGTCTTTACGTTTTTAAGTTATCAGCTGATGAATGAATTTTGCCAGGGCTGCTGCCGGGTCGCCGGTTTTCATGAAGGTCTCGCCGATCAGGAAGCCGCGGAAGCCTGCATCACGGAGTTTTTTGACCGTTCCGGCATCGGATATTCCGCTTTCGGAAACGAGCAGGGGGGCGTTGCCGCCGGCTTCGGACGTTATCGGACGGATCATCCGGAATGAGTTTTCCACATCGGTGTGGAATGTTCCGAGATGGCGGTTGTTGACGCCGAGCATGTCCACGTTTTCATTGAGGTGCGACAGTTCGCCGGGGCTGTGGACTTCGAGCAGGACTTCCATGCCAAGCCGGCGGGCGAGGTCGGCAAAGGCTTCACATTCGTTTTTTGTGAGGATGGCCGCGATAAGCAGGACGGCGTCCGCTCCCATTACCCGCGCCTGGTATAGCTGGTAGGCGTCTATGATGAAGTCTTTCCGCAGGAGCGGCAGGCTGACCTGATGGCGCACGCGGGGCAAATCATGATAGTTTCCTCCGAAAAAGGGGGTGTCGGTCAGTATGGAGCAGGCTGAGGCGCCGGCCTGTTCGTAGGCGGGGACAACGTCGCCGGCTTTCGCACCGGGACAGAGCCATCCTTTGGAGGGGGAACGGCGCTTAAATTCTGCGATGATCCCGGTCGGGGAGGCTTCAAGCGCCCGGCGCATCGAACGGGTGGCGCTGCCGAAACGCTGCTGTCCGAAGCCGAGCAGGACGTCCAGCGGAACGGCTTCTTTCATGCGCGCTACTTCTAACCGCTTGGCGGTGACTATTTTGTCTAATATATCCATTTTAACAGTTGGAATGTTGAAAGTTAATAATTATTCTTGCGGGATAAAATGGCGGACTGTCCGTGCCGGAGGCCTGTCATTCCCGTCAGATTCCCGGTTCTCCGGCCATTTTCCCGGTTTATTCGCTATTTTCCCGGTTTATTCGCCATTTTCCCGGTTTATTCGCCGTTTTCCCGGTTTATTCGCCACTTTCCCGGTTTATTCGCCGTTTTCCCGGTTTATTCGTCAGATTCCCGGTTTATTCGCCAGAAAACCGGTTTATTCGCCGTCAGCGGTTTATTTCGATAAACTTTTCCAGTGCGTGCAGGGCGTTGCCGCTTTCCAGCGATTCGCGGGCTTCGGCGAGGCATTCTTCAATGCTTTTTCCCGGACAGATTACCCGGATGGCAAAAGCGGCGTTGATCAGCACGCAATCCCGCTGGGCATCCGTAGCCCTGTTTTGAAGCACCCGGTCAAAGATCGCGGATGCTGCTGCGGGCGTATCTCCTCCAAAGAGGTCTTCGCCCCGGCAGCGCTTCAGGCCGACCGTTTCGGGGGAGTAGACTTTTTCCTGTCCGGGCATGGCTACCTTAAACTCCGAGGTCAGGGAGATTTCGTCGTAGCCGTCTATGCTGTGGACGACGCCGGAGCGCGTCCCGCCGCCGGCCTGGTACGTGTAACTGTACAGGCGGAAAAGGGGCAGGTTATAGACGCCCAGCAACTGGTAAGCGGGCCTGGCCGGATTGGCAAGGGGGCCCAGGAGGTTGAAAAAGGTGCGTACCCCGAGGTTTTTGCGTATGGAGGCGACCGCTTTCATGGCGGGGTTGAACAACGGCGCATGAAGGTAGGCCAGGCGGCAGCCGTCGAGCGATTCCCGCAGTTTCCCGGCGTCTTTTGTGAATTTGACGCCGTGCTGTTCCATCACATTACTGGCGCCGCTCACCGACGTGGCGCCGTAATTGCCGTGCTTGGCCACGTGATAGCCGGCGCCTGCCAGCACAAAGCAGGCGGCGGTGCTGATGTTGAAGGTATTCTGCCCGTCCCCGCCGGTGCCGACGATGTCAACCGGCGCGTACTCCGACAGGTCAACCGGTATGCATATTGACAGGAGCGCGTCCCGGAAGCCGGCCAGCTCGTCCACGGAGATGCTCCGCATCAGGAATACGGTGATCAGGGCCGAGACCTGTTCGGCGTTATACTCTCCTCCGGCTATGCCGGCCAGTACCTTCTGTGCCTCCCCGCGTCCCAGGTACTGATGCTCAAAGAGGCGGTATAATAAATCTTTCATTGCATTATGGTGTATTAAAAATTTTTCATTCCGAGCCAGTTCTCAATCATTTTCCGTCCCTGCGGCGTAAGCACCGATTCGGGATGGAACTGCAGGCCGCGCACGTCGTACTGCCGGTGACGGAGCGCCATCACCGTCCCGTCATCCGCATCGACGGCCGTAATTTCAAGGCATTCCGGGAAGCCGTCCTTCGAGACGACCCAGGAGTGGTAGCGTCCTGCGCGGAATCCGGCCTCCAGTCCTTCAAACAGCGGGTCTTCCGCTACAACGCGTATATCGGAGCAGACGCCGTGGTAAACCTCTTCCAGGTTGTGCAGCCCGGCTCCGAACGCTTCACCGATCGCCTGTTCCCCCAGGCAAATGCCCAGGATGGGTTTTACAGGCGCATATTCTTTTATCAGCGGGATTAAAAGGCCGGCTTCCGACGGGATGCCCGGCCCGGGGGACAGTAAAATCCTGTCGTACCGCCCGACTTCATCCATCGCAATCCTGTCGTTGCGGCGTACGTCCGTGTCGACGCCCGCTTCACGCAACAGGTGATACAGGTTGTAGGTGAAGGAATCGTAATTGTCAAATAAAAGGCATTTCATATGCTTGCGGATTAATTTTTCAGTTTTTCGGCTTCACGTATCGCCTTGTTCAGTGCGCCCAGCTTGCGGTTTACTTCCTCCAGTTCCCGTCCGTCGTCACTTTTGGCGACGATCCCCGCGCCGGCCTGGTAATAGAGTACATTGCTGCGGCTCACGAACGTCCGGATCGTGATCGCCTGGTTCAGGTCGCCGGTGAAGCCGATGAAGCCGATGCATCCGCCGTAAGCTCCGCGGTTCTGCTTCTCGATTTCCGTGATAAGCTGCATCGCACGCACTTTCGGCGCGCCGCTCAGCGTCCCGGCAGGAAAGGTGTCTATGAATGTCCGGACGGAATCGCTCCCGTCGTTGATCTCCCCGCTCACCCGCGAGACCAGGTGCATGACATGGCTGTAATACTGCACCTCCTTGTAAAAATCCACCTTCACCTGATGGGCGTTACGGCTCAGGTCATTGCGCGCCAGGTCTACCAGCATCACGTGTTCCGCATTCTCCTTGGGATCGTTTATCAGCGCTTCGACATGCATTTTGTCCAGCGCCGCGTTCCCGGTACGGAAAGCCGTCCCCGCGATGGGATCAATGCTGGCGTGCCGGTCTGCGATCTTGCAGTGCGTTTCGGGAGAGGAGCCGAAGATGCGGAACCCGCCGAAATCAAAGTAAAACAGGTAGGGGGAAGGATTTATACTGCGGAGTGAACGGTACACTTTGAAGTCGTCACCCTCGAAGGGCTGTTCAAAACGGCGGCTCAGGACGATCTGGAACACATCGCCGCGCAGGCAGTGCCGGATCCCTTCACGCACCATCGCCTTGTATTCATCATCGGTAATGGACGATGTGCGCTCTCCTGCCGTGCGGAAATCATACGAAGCGTAGTTCCTGTTTTCGATCAGCGTTTCGATCTCGTCCAGGTGTCCCGGTTCCCCTTCCCCACACAGCTCTACCAGCGTGAGTTCATTGTTGAAATGATCAAAGACCAGGACATACCGGTACAGGATGTAATACATGTCGGGAGCATCCGCATCCGCATGATGATATTCCATGACGGGGATGTTTTCAAAATAACGCACCGCATCAAATGCCGTATAGCCGAAAAGCCCGCAATGCTTTTTATCGCGTCCCTCCACGTCAAACTGCCGAAGAAATTCGTTCAGTGCATCCGGCACGGAATAATGGTCGTCCAGCGTTTTCACTTCCTTTTTCCCGTCGGGGTATGACAGGGTCGCTTCGCCCGAATTGATGCCGATATCCGCTACCGGGCACAGCGCGATAAAGGAAAGGCTGTTCTCGCTCACATGAAAATCGGAACTTTCCAGCAGCGCAGACTTCGGATAGATATCACGAAGCTTCAAATACAAACTGACCGGCGTGTGCAGGTCGCCTACTAATTTTTTACTGACTGTTTTAAATCGATACATAATCTTTCAATGATGAATGGTTGCTAGTTTTCAACTGTTAAAGTGCTTCAGATAGGTTTCCATGTCCTTGTCTCCGCGTCCCGAAACGGTCAGGACTACCAGGTCTTCCGGCTTGAAGCTGAGCTTGGGCAGGGCGCCGAGGGCATGGGCGCTTTCGAGGGCGGGGATGATACCTTCCAGCTGTGTCAGTTCAAAGGCGGCGGCGATCGCTTCACCGTCGTCTACCGGGAGCGCTGTTGCCCGTTTTGTTTCCGACAGGTTTGCGTGCATGGGGCCTACTCCCGGATAGTCGAGGCCGGCCGAGATTGAGTACGGTTCTTCGATCTGTCCGTCTTCATTCTGCATCACGAGCGTGCGCGCTCCGTGCAGGATGCCTTCTTTTCCCAGCTGGATCGTTGCCGCGCTCCTGCCGGACAGGAGTCCTTCGCCTCCCGCTTCTGCGAGTACTATTTTCACCCGTTCGTCATCTAGGTAATGGTACACCGTTCCGGCGGCATTGCTGCCTCCTCCCACGCACGCTACGAGATAATCCGGATAATTGCGGTCTTCCTTCGCTTCCAGCTGCCATTTTATTTCTTCACTTATCACGGACTGGAGCCTCGCTACCATATCGGGATAGGGATGAGGCCCCACCGTCGAACCGATGATATAAAACGTATCGGACGGATGGCAGCACCAGTCGCGGATGGCTTCATTTGTTGCGTCTTTCAGCGTCATGTTCCCGGAAAGAACCGGGACGACCGTCGCCCCGAGCATCCGCATCTTTTCCACATTCGGCTGCTGGCGCTCCATATCCGTCTTTCCCATGTAGACTGCGCAGGGCATATCCATCAGTGCGCAGGTGGTTGCGGTCGCCACGCCGTGCTGGCCGGCGCCGGTTTCGGCAATGATACGGGTCTTTTCCATGCTGCGTGCAACGAGTATCTGGCCGATCGTGTTATTGATCTTGTGTGCGCCGGTGTGATTCAGATCTTCGCGCTTCAGATAAATCCTGCAGCCGTATTTCCCGCTCAGCCGTTTCGCAAAATAAAGCGGCGACGGACGGCCGGCATAGTCGCGGAGCAATGTCTGATACTCCTGTTTAAAGGAGTCGCTTTCCAGTACTTTTAAATAGTTTTTTTGTAAATCCTCCACGCACCGGTGCAGGATTTCAGGGATATATGCGCCGCCGAAGCGACCATAATAACCTTTCTCATCTACCTGATAATTCATTCGGTTCATCTGTTATTAAATTAGTAAACACACTAAAAAAGGCCTGTCGTGAGTGTGACAGACCTTTCTTCATCATCATCCGGATAAATACATGCGGCAAGCTACTCACTATGAAAACATCGCGAGCGCCACCACCAATTCGTATTTATCATCCACTGTTCCATCAATAAAAACATTTTTTCTTCAATTCCGGCGACAAATATACAGCTTGTTTTCAAATAAACAAATAAACTGTCCGTTTTTTTTTCATTTCACTGCCGCTTTAATAATTGAAAGTTGAAAGCGGCACATGGCGTGTACAAGCTTGCCGGAAGTTCCGGGAGACCTGCACATGCGTGTACAACCGTTCCGGGAATCCATTTCATTTTACTACCGCTTTGTGAATCTTCCCGTCTACCTGCACAGCATAGATGCCGCTCATGGCGTATACCTTTATGCTGCGCTCGCCATCGGACTTGCCGGTGGCAAACAGGCGGCCCGACATGTCGAAGATCATGTATTCCTTCCCGGCCGGCAGACCGCTTATCACCACCCTGTTTTTTTCCGTATAGACATACGCTTCCCCGGACAGGCTTTCGTTCGATACCGGCCCCGTCAGCAGGCGCAGCGAATATTCGTCCGTCGTGCCGGCTGTGCCTTCTATTTCATATTCCGGATACTCCGTCAGGTTCTGCACCGGCTTTTTGTCGCGGCACAGCCATAGCTGTTCGCTGCTCCTGCCTGCGGCGTTTGCCAGGTAAAGCGTATACTTCCTGCCGGCTTCCGGGGTATGGATATACATCGGGATGTCTGCCCGGTTGTTTTCAAGGAATACTTCATTCGCGCACAGGGCTATGTCGAAATCATAAGTCCAGATCCGGATCCCGCCGCCCGCTGTCCCGAGCTTGATCACATCACGGCCGATTTCATATTTATCCGGGGAGGCATACTCGCTCGCCGCAACGAACAGGGCGTCGTAACGTTCCGGATCCCGGTCGTAAATGCGCATTTCATAGTAGGCGGGCACATCGGGGGACGGGGCGTCCGTTCTGCCGGATCTTACCGCGGCAGGCTGTGACGATTTGACATACGAGACCGTGCCGGTCGCAGCCGTCTGGTAGAAATAATTGGTGTACGGGGCGATTATCAGCGATGACGCTACATTCCTGGCTACATACGAATGGGAGCCTATACGGTCGGAACTCAGGCTTTCCGATATCTGGATGATGCCGCCCTGCGGGATGCCGCCGCCGACCGTGCTGTTCACGCCCATCGGCTGGGCGATGTAGTTCAACCCCTGATGGATGCTGCCGGCGCCGCCCGCGTAGTATGTCAGGGGGGCGGTTTCGGCGGATAGCAGGTTCAGGTCGGCTGACTTGAAGCGAAGCGTGCGGATGCCTCTTGTTGTGACCATATAGCCGGTGCCGTTCAGCAGCCGGGCATCCGTGAAGTACTGCCAGTCATTTTCGGGATTCGACGGCTGGTTGCCTATGCCGAAGTTCGCACGCCGCTGCCCGTCAAATGAGGCTACGGCATAATCCTGGAGATACAGGAGTTGCGAGGCTGTATCCAGGACATTCCGTATCGCCGAGAGGTTGGCATCGAACGGGAGGTTCACCGGATACCAGTCGCTCATCGAGGCATCTTCCGGCAGGCGAAGGTCAAAATAAGCCGCCTCCGTCAACGCCACGCCATGACCATTCTTGTCCAGCTGCGCTTTCCGTGAAAAGATATTGGCGCGGATAAACAGCGTATCGGCCAGCAGGTCGTCGAGCAGTTGCACGGTAGAGACGCTGTCCAGCAGGAAGGATCCCTGCACGGAATGTCCCTGCGAGTTGTACCGCAGGGTCTTTTCTGCCGTGACGGATTCTCCGGTGTTGCCGTACAGGCGGACTTCCTCATTATCCGCGGAGACCGCTGCATCGAACGCTTCCTGGAGCGTCAGGTAGATCGGCGCCCCCGTCACGTTGCGGTCTGCCAGGTAAAACATAAGGTTTGCCGTGCCGCTGTTTTCCATACGCCCGATCGGCAGGGGATCGGTTGCCAGCTCATTATAGAACAGGTTCGCGGCTCCCGCAGGCACGTGCGCCGCCGTTCCCGTCGCAACGATCCGGCCCGGCAGGTGGGTGTTGACCGGCGACGTTTCGACCGTTATACCGATCGGGGTCGCCGTGGTCAGGGGGTTGATTATATTGATTACCCTGTTCTCCGGCAGGTAGACCGTATTTGTGCTGTAGAGTTCGAAGTCTACATTGCCGGACAGGTTCAGGGTGCCGTTTTGATAGATTGCGGCGCCGGCGCCGGCGGTCGGGTTGAAGTATAAATGGGTATGCCCTCCGATTATCAAAGTCCCGTTATTCTTAAAGATCGAGGCATCCGTCAGGCTGCTGCCCCCTTCGCCCGAGATGGTAAACCTGTTTGCCGCAGAACTACCGCCCTGTATGGTGAGCGTCGTGCCTTCGTCGATCGTAAACATCACACTGTCGTAAGCGGGAAAGGGCTGCGCCGCCACGGAAAAGCCGGTGTAACGCCGGAGATTCACGTTATTTCTCGTTATAGCCGGCAATGTAGCATTCTGACCCTTCATCGTGACAGGCCCTGATACCCATACGGTGGTATAAGGGGATGTCGTCAGTATATTTTTAGATACCAGGTCCGATAATTTATTGAACGCCATTAACGGGTTTGAGCCGTTTCCGTTATCGGGTTTCGTCCCGTCAATGAAGAACTGGTTCACGATCATGATATGCTTTTCGCCGGTGCCGCCTTTATCCAGTCCGCGCCCGGTGCTTCCATTCATCAGTGTGAAGTTAGTCAGGAACTGGGAGGCATCGGTTACGGTCGTGCCGTTCGGCGATACCACAATCGTACCCAAAACCATCACAGAATTCGTCCCGTTAGTCGTATTTCCCAGTAAATGAAATTCGCCAATCTCCGCATTCAGGAGAGATTCATCCACATAGACGGTATCACGTACAGTGGCAAGATAGAGATCCCCTTCTATGCTGCATTTGTCCCGCAGGGCAAACCGCCCGGAAATGTCTCCTGCAATGTGTATGTTTCCTGTCACAGGTGCGGCGTAGGATGTAAGATTGTTACTCACGTTATTGGTAATTGTATCGGTATCCAGTGTAATCCGTCCGCCGGAATTGACATACACCGCACCACCGTACATGGCCGTATTGCCGCTTATTTTAACCCCGGTGAGGTTCACATTGCTGCCGGTTCCCGACACATAAACAGTTCCGCGGGAAACAGTACTCTTGCATCCGGTTATACTGCCTCCCGTCATGCTTAATTTACCCAGCGCATGGATGGCGCTGCCGCCATAACTTGTAGATGTTGATGTGGTAGCGTTCACGCAGTCTATGATGCCGACATTTCCGGAAATGACGGCATTTCCGTTTGCCGGAACATAGATAGCTCCACCGGAAGTAGTACACGTATCCGCTTCAAATGTAACATTACCGGATACGTTCACGGTTCCCTGGTTTACATAAAGCCCGCCTCCGTTGGCGGCTTTGTTTCCTTTGACAAGCACATCCCCGGATATGGATGAAGGGATGAGCGTGGTCGAATAGATGCCGCTGTTTTTATTATTTGTGATCTGCACGTTTCCTGAAATATCATAGTTAAGGTAAGTCTGCAAGTTTATGCCATAGCTTCCGTTTGAACTGACGTTTCCGCCTGTCATGGTGAATGTTCCGGGAAAACCGATATTGCTGTTTGTGACATATATACCGGTATTACCGTTACCGGTTACCTGTACTCCGGAGATTGCCATATCAGCACAATTTGATAAATAGATACCGTAAGATCCGTTGTTATTAAATGTCCCCCCGGTTATTGAAACATCTTTTATTCCATAAATATTATTAGTGTTATTTGATGCGGTATATAAGCCATAGCTGGTATTATTGCTGATATCTCCTCCGGTAATTGACAGTGTATTATTATTCGTACTGCTGCTATACATAATACCGGCACCGTTATCGGTTACTGTTCCTCCGGTCATGGTAAAACTCATATTATTCGTATAATAGAAATAGGCGCCATAGGTAGTGTTATGATGGATTGTCCCTCCGGTCATTAAAGCGGTTCCGGGTCCTGTATAATAAAAATAAACACCGGTTGCGTTACCCAGCACCTCTCCTCCGGTCATTGTGAACGTGCTGTTAGCGCCGCTGACATAAATGCCATATTGGGTGTTATTTTGAATTTTCGCATTGTTGCCGATGGTCAAATTAGCGCTGTTACTGTATAGTATAGCGCTGCTGCCAGTGCCCGAATATACCTCATCTTTATTTCCATCAATCGTAATATCACTTAATGTAAGCGATTTGCCGGCCGGAATATATACCATATAACCTGTGTATCCTATTCCGCGCCGAACCATTGCATCCGGGTTAAAGCTGAGATCCCAATTCGGGATTTCATCCGCATTGTTTAAATTCGCATAACCTATTACAATAATTATATCGCCTCCTGTGGCCTGTAATCGCTCCCTGGCTCTTTTAAATGTTTTGACGGCCAGTGTTGCCGTGGAACCGTCATTTGCGTCATTTCCACTTGATCCGTGTAAATAGATGGCATTTGAACCGACTATTACATCATTTCCACTCTGGTTAAGCATCAATTCCGTTAAATCCGGATTAAGTACAAAGTTACTTACGGATGCAGGAGCCGTTGTTCCGTCAACCAGTGTGCATCCCGCCATATTATCCCCCAGGTTTATATTGATTTTTTTGGAAGGATCAAGCGCTTCATTTAAAATAATGGGAGCGCTAAACGGATTATTGCAGTAAATAAAACCGCTGTCAAGCACTGCGGCATCGCTTAGCCTTAACCGTCCGGAAGTAGTCGCTGTGGTGCCCGTGCCATATACATAAATTGCATTCCGGGCAGAGTCGGTAGGAATGACGGTTCCTCCCGTAAAATTCATGGTTCCTCCGGCGGCAATGTAAACCTGTTGTCCGTATATCGGATTGTTTGTTATTATATTGTTATTTCCAGAGATTTCACCTCCCGAAAAGTTAAATGTTGAACCGTAAGCTACATAAACAGTATAGTAGGAGGATGTGCTTCTGTTGTTTATGATTTGTCCGGCAGTCATATTTACTACCGTATTATTGCCGTATAAGTATAGGGGTATAACTGATGAAGAAACACAGTCCCGGATAATCCCTCCGTTGATATTAACCATTGCTCCGTTTGTAGCATATACAGCGTATCCAGATTGTTTTTCTATGACGGAGCCATTGCTTAATGTAGCCGTCGAGTTTGCGCCGGTCAAATAAATGCCGGTGCCGGAATACGTCGTTAATAATGTAGGCGAGCAGGTAATTCGGGTGTTATTATTCATGGTGATATTGCCGCCATTGCTTATATAAACAACATAAGCGGTATTGCTATATGCACTGTAGCTAAAAAGGGTTGTGCCCGGATTTAAAACCAGTGAACCGCCGTTGATCCCGAATGTGTAGTTGGTATTATAAGACTGGCGAATCATTGTTGCAATATTGCCCAGCGTCAGCACCCCACCCGCTGTCACTTCAATCATGTGTGTATTTAAAGTCCTGAAGAAACAGGGCATAACAGTATCTCCTGTTAATGATGTTACATTTTGTGTGCTGTTAACTGTTAGCGCAGAATCGCATATATAAATATAGTTTTTTGTTGCAGTCGTCTTCGTAACGGCATTGGTGAGCGTTTTAAGCGCCAGTGCCGGCGATGCGCCGGTATTGCCGTCATTTCCGTTATAGTCATTTACATAAACGGCATTGGTACTGTATATCACAAGGTTTTTATTTGTTTCATTTTTTTGCGCATAAGCGATAAAGTCATAGCCGGGTATCGCCTCCATCGTAAAATGAGTGTAATAAGGTTCTAAATCTATGGAAGGGGTTGATCTTACAATAATCGACGGATAATATTTACCGGAAGAAGTGGCCGTTATCCGCAGATTATAATTCTGTGTGACCGATGCACTCTTTATGTACAAAAAATAACGTCCGAAAGTAGTTTCGGAGCGGGCTAAATTGACCAACCCGTCTATTTTTGCATCTTCTCCGTTTAAATATACATCTACCTCACTGTATAGCGTTCCGGTTACCGTATTTGTTGAAGACAGGGTACATTTATTGACATTTAATGTACCAGTGGTACTGTAAAGGGCGATAGCTCCTCCGGCATCAACAGTTCCTCCGTTTATAGTTAGTGTGCCGCCATAATGATTTAGCATCCTGGCAGTGGTGGATGTTCCTTCGTTTTTAAAGGCGCCGCCATTGATAACACAGGTACCGTAATAGACATAAACAAGATAAAAGGAGGAAGTTCCTTTTCCTGTGAGCGTAGCGCCATCATTTATAGTAGTAGTCGCATAATAGGAATAGATAGCTGCACCGGTATTGCCTCCAACAGTAATCGTAGCGCCATTATTCACAGTTACAGTACCGGAGTAATTGTATATACAATAACTGGTATTGTTATGAATAAGAGTTGCACCGTTATTAAGTGTAAGCTTCCCGTTAGAATTATTATAATTATACAATGCATAGGTGCTGGCATTACTTCCATTGTCTATCGTAAAATCATTGATGATAACTTCATAGCCGGTATGATCAATCAGATAATCTGCCATTGTAGTCGTACGATCCGTATTCCCGGCAAAGCGGGTAAGCTTATATCCGCCGCTAAAGGTGGTATTTTCCGTCAATATTATACGTGTAAGCAGATAGATATCCGTGACCGTACCCGGTGTTGTGTTTCGATCATCCCAGATGGCCCTTGCTTTTGCCAGCGTTTTGACCGGGCGGTTGCTTTTGGCTCCGCTATAGGCGTCGTTGCCGTTTAGCGGGTCGAGGTAGATGCCGCCTACTGCACGCTCGCACAGGCGGATTGTTGTGCCGTCCTGCACCAGTTCGTAGGCGATGACGGTTGTCGAGGCGGGCGTTATTAATGTAAAATACTGTAGCGGGTTGCTTACGCTTCCGGCATTTACGATGGCGCGGCCTTCGTCTGTGGCGGACAGATAGGTGGTTAGCAGCTGGTATTTCATGCCCGGGGGAGGCGTCGCCGTCAG
>JAISCL010000308.1 GCA_031265585.1 Tannerella sp.
ATGCGAAGAGTGAGGAGATACTGGAAAAGTTTACTCAGGTCAAAGTCAGTTCTTCCCAGGTTTACCGGGTTACGGACTGTGTGGGAGAATCTTTAGAGGAGGAGGAGAAGCGGGCAGAGCGTCTCCTTCCCCCGTTATCGAAAGAGGATGTGCTCTATGCAGAGATAGACGGTTCGATGATATGTACCCGCAATAAGGAGAGCTGGAAAGAGATTAAACTTGCCCGTCTGTTCAGGGGGAGAAAGTTGGAAACTACTTTCAGCTCTCCACTTTCCACTTTCTCGCCGTGAGCCACCTCCGCAGGGGTTCGTCATAAAATTTCATGATGAGGTAAGCAGACAGAAGGTTGAAAACAATCAGTCCGCTGACGGTGGCGTACAGTTGCAGGCCGGCGGGATTGTATTTCGTATAATAATTGCCGAAGATCCAGACCGTAGTAATATGCGTCATATACAGAGGGTAGGAGAGGCGTCCGATAAACAGGCAGCATTTTCGCATGAAACCCTTGACCGTGGCGCCCGATCCGACCATCATGATGAACGGGAAAACAAGAATCACCAGGATCGCTTCCGTATACCAGTCATTCTTCACATGGGGAAACATGAAGACCCCCATTAATAAAAGGAAGGGAAGGACAAACCCGAATTTATTTTTCAGGGAAAGCCTGAACCGGAAAACCATAAGCCCGGTAATAAATGAGCAGCAGACGCGGGGCAGAGCGTCCGTCCAGGTAAGCGAATCCCATCCGCCGATCAGCCATCCGGCGCGGTAGGAAGTGAATGTCAGCCAGCCGGCGCTGATGATCCCCAGGAACACGAGCAGCCGCTTGCCGCTCCGGCTTAGCAGGATGGCATAAAGGATATTTGCCAGGTATTCGAAAAACAGCGACCAGGACGGGGTATTGAACGGAAACAGACCGTTCTGGCGGTAAGGAAGGAAAGGGGTAGGGATCAGGAGTGAAGCCCCCAGTACGGCAACAACGAGTAGAAGCGGGTTAAACGCTTCGGTTCCGGTCAGGAACGGATCGGCAACGTAGCCGATAAGCCCGATGAGTGTACCCATCACAACCATCGGATGCAGACGGATCAGCCGGTTGATAAAAAACTGCCTCATCCCGATCGTCCGGATCCGGTGATCGTATGCAAAACCGATCACAAAACCGGACAGGCAAAAGAAAAAGTCAACGGCCAGGAAGCCGTGTCCCAGCGGATTATGTTCATAATCGTCCGGATAGGTCATTTCCAGATAGTGAAAAATCAGTATGACGATAGCGGCTGTACCGCGCAGCCCGTCGAGGACATCGTAATAGTTCTTTTGAGGAACAGGTTGCTGTGTGTCTGACATAAAAAAAAGTAAAGATTAAAATTTTGCGTAAATATACGGTGAATCCGGCAAATACACCCCATCCGGGCCAAATAAAATTTCCGTCCCTGTAATCTTTTGCAGAGGGCAGGACTGTTATCCGCGCTCGACGTCTTGCCTTTCAGGCCGCATTGTAGGATCGACGGCTGATCCGCGGGCTGATAACATTTGACCGGCGGATAAATACGTCTCCATTGATAAAACTGATGGATTGAAAGATAATATCTATTTGCTTTCGCAGGCGGGAGGCCTTATCTTTACCGGAAATCAATTTTATTATGAAAGACCTGATTAAACAGTTAAATGTATTGAACCGGCAAGCTGAATGGGGCGGCGGTGAAGACCGTATCGCAAAACAGCATGTGGCAGGTAAACTGACGGCAAGGGAACGGATTGAGTTATTGCTGGAAAAGGGAACGTTTGTGGAGGTGGATAAGTTTGTTACCCATCGATGTTATGATTTCGGACTGGAAAAACAGCGTCCGCCAGGCGACGGGGTGGTCACGGGCTACGGTATTATCGGGAAGCGCACGGTGTTCGTTTTTGCGCAGGATTTTACGGTTTTCGGAGGCGCCCTGTCGGAAACGTATGCGCAGAAAATCTGTAAGATTATGGACATGGCGATGAAGGTGGGCGCTCCTGTCATTGGCCTGAATGATTCGGGGGGCGCCCGCATCCAGGAAGGGATACGGTCGCTGGCCGGATATGCGGAGATCTTTCTCCGCAATTCGCTGGCTTCGGGTGTTATCCCGCAGATCAGCGCCATCATGGGGCCGTGTGCCGGCGGCGCCGTTTATTCGCCGGCTCTTACCGACTTTATTTTCATGGTGAAGGGAAGCAGCTATATGTTTATTACCGGGCCGGACGTGGTGAAAAGCGTGACGCAGGAGGAGGTCACGAAGAATGAACTGGGAGGCTCCGAAATCCATACGGAGAAATCGGGTGTGGCTCATTTTTCGGCGGATAACGATATGGACTGTATGATGAAGGTACGGGAGCTGCTTTCGTTCCTGCCTGCCAATAATATGGAAGAGCCTCCCTTTGTCCCGACGACCGACAGTCCGAACCGGACAGATGCCCAGCTGGAGCTGCTCATCCCGGCAAACCCCAATCAGCCGTACGATATGAAGGAACTCATCGTCTCAGTGGCGGATGATCATAACTTTTTCGAGGTGCAGGAAAACTATGCGAAGAATATGATTACCGGTTATCTGCGCCTGAACGGCAAGACCGTCGGCGTGGTTGCCAACCAGCCTTCGGCGCTGGCCGGGACGCTGGATATAAATGCTTCCGTCAAGGCGGCGCGTTTTGTCCGTTTCTGCGATGCCTTTAACATTCCGCTGCTTACGCTGGTGGATGTTCCCGGCTTCCTGCCCGGTGTGAACCAGGAGTATGACGGCATCATACGCCACGGGGCAAAATTACTGTACGCCTATTGTGAAGCGACGGTTCCGAAGGTGACGGTCATCACCCGCAAGGCCTACGGCGGAGCTTATGATGTGATGAGTTCGAAGCATATCCGCGGGGATCTGAACTTCGCCTATCCGACCGCGGAAATTGCCGTCATGGGAGCGGACGGGGCGGTGAATATCCTGTTCCGTAAAGAGCTGGCCGCGGCGGAAGACGTAGAGGCCAGGCGCCGGGAATTGCAGGATGACTACCGTGAAAAGTTTGCGAATCCCTACCGTGCGGCGGAACTGGGGTATGTGGATGAGATCATCGAACCGCCGGTTACGCGTCCGCGCCTGATCCGCAGTTTTGAGTTACTTGCCAATAAGAGGCAGTCCAATCCTCCGAGGAAACATTCCAATTTGCCACTATAAAATGAACAGGTCATGATAAAAAAAGTATTAGTAGCTAACCGCGGCGAGATTGCAATGCGTATTTTCCGCACATGCCGCGTTATGAATATCTCTACGGTAGCCATCTATACCCACGTGGACAGGGGTGCGCTGCATGTACGGTATGCGGAGGAGGCATACTGTATTTCCTCGGACGAAGCCGATACCTCTTACCTGAAACCGGATCTCATCCTGGAGATCGCCAGGAAGACGGGATCGGCGATTCATCCCGGTTACGGGTTTTTGTCCGAGAATGCCGCCTTTGCCCGTCGCTGCGAGGAGGAAGGCGTGATATTTATAGGCCCCGGTTCGGATATCATAGCCCGGATGGGACTTAAGACCGAAGCCCGTAAAATAATGAAGGAAGCGGGCGTGCGGGTTGTGCCGGGTACGGAAGAGCCGGTGTCCGACCTCGAAGGAATACGGGCCATAGCCGGGGAGATCGGCTATCCGGTCATGCTGAAGGCGGCGGCCGGAGGCGGCGGCAAGGGAATGCGGCTGGTTCGCAGCGAGGGGGAACTGGAGGCGGCGTTTCGCCTGTCGCGTTCCGAGGCGGCGCGCTCGTTTGGCGACGATTCGGTCTACGTTGAGAAATACATTGAAAACCCGCATCATGTCGAAGTTCAAGTGCTGGGCGACCAGTACGGGAACGTGATTCACTTATACGAGCGCGAATGTTCGATACAGCGCCGTCACCAGAAAGTGATTGAGGAATCGCCGTCTCCCTTTATCCGGGAAGAAACAAGGCAGGCGATGCTGTCGGTAGCGGTTGAGGCCTGCCGGAAAATCGGCTATTACAGCGCCGGGACGCTGGAGTTTATGGTGGACAAAGACCAGCAGTTTTATTTCCTGGAGATGAATACCCGCCTCCAGGTGGAGCATCCCGTGACCGAAGCCTGTACGGGAGTAGACCTGGTTCGCGATATGATCCTCGTGGCTTCGGGGAACCCTTTACCCTATACGCAGGACGAAATAGAATTTCGCGGCGCTGCGATCGAGTGCCGTATTTATGCGGAAGACCCGGCCGCTGATTTTATGCCGTCGCCCGGAATTATCAAGGTAAGGGAAGCGCCGGAAGGACGTAACATCCGCCTGGACAGCGCCGCATACGCAGGCTTTGAAGTCTCCCTGCATTATGATCCGATGATTGCCAAGCTCTGTTCCTGGGGCCGTAACCGCGAGTCGGCCATTGCCAATATGATAAGGGCATTGCGCGAATATAAGATACTGGGCATAAAAACAACCATCCCCTTCCACCTGAGCGTATTGCACAATCAAACGTTCCTCGGCGGGGTTTATGATACGACATTTATTGATACGAAGTTTGACAGGGAAGACCTCTCACGGCGGAAGAACAGCGATCCGACCGTGGCCGTGATTGCCGCGGCATTGAAACACTATGAGGAGGAAAAGGAGGCTGCCGCGCGGGCGACTACCGTTCCCTCCGTCGGAGAATCCCTCTGGAAGCACTACGGCAAATTACAGATGGCAGCAAATAATTTTTAAGCTATGGAAGAAAATATAAGATCAAAAGCGCCGGCAACCTATTACGCATCTGTTGACGGTTTGCCGGATGAAGAATTTAAGGTAGAAATACTCGAAGACGGGCCGGTCCGGCGGATCGCCGTAAATGGCACGGTCTACGAAGTAGATTATAATGTGGGAGGAGACAGCATCCATTCCATCCTGTTGAATAACCGTTCGCACGGCGTACAGATTTCGGCCACGGGCGATTCCGGATATGAGGTAAAGAACCGGGGAGATCTTTTCCGGGTACGTGTGACCGGCGAACTGGAAAAGATGCGCCGCTCGCGCACCCGGCAGGTTGCAGCGGGCCGCCAGGTAATTGCGGCGCAAATGCCGGGCGTCATACTTAAAGTCTACGTGAAGCCCGGGCAGGAAGTACAGGCCGGTGATCCGCTCTGTGTACTGGTAGCCATGAAAATGGAAAACGAGATACGCAGTCCCATTAACGGGGAAGTAAAAGAAGTCTTTATCAAGGAAGGCGATAAAATGACGGTAAACGATAAAATGCTGGTCGTAGAATAAACCCCGGCCTCACTGATCTGCGTAGAGACGCGATGCATCGCGTCTGGCAAGCCACTGTCTGCCGTCAGTCGGTTCCCGGGCGCTCCGGGAAGCCACTGTCTGCTGTCAGTCTGTTCCCGGAAGTTCCGGATAGTCGTTGACGATCTTACAGGCATACGCTGTTAATGACTGATAACAGATGCCGGAAGACTTGAAGCCTTTGCTCTACATCAGGATCGTTCGCCTTTCGCATCGGTATCGGATTTATTTCCAGTCGTCGGTGCGGAATGGAGTGGCGGGCAAACCTGCTTTGTTGTAGAGGTTAATATCCGGATTATTCGACCAGCCATAGCGGACGGCTACCGGTTTTTTTACCCGGTCGCTTTCCAGGATCACCCGGTCTCCGTCGACAGATCCCTTTGCCCAGTAAAATTGACGGTCACTGCCCGCAATGGCAAAACCTTCGACATATCCGTATTTATTATGCAGGCACAGGCCTTCTCCGGCATTGTCGAACGTGATGATGGCTTTATTATCCCGGATCTCCATTGATTTAAACATGGGGCTTGTGCAGGTAAGATCCCCGAACCCGTAGTCTTTGTGCAGTGCATGCAACGCAAGCCGCAAGCCGACGTCCTGCTTGTTACGCGGATGTATATCCTTCGCGTCGCCAATGTCTATGATAACGGCCTGTCCGGTTCCGGGCAGGGATAAGGTCATCGTTTGCGCTTCCCGCAGTTCGGCCCAGTTACTGTTTGCCGGCGCTTCGTCTTTTGCCATGAAATTTGCCAGCTGCACCCAGTAGAAAGAAAGTTCTTTTCCCCATTTGCTTCTCCAGTCATTGATCATGAGCGGGAACAGCGTGCGGTAATGGCTGGCCTGCCCCGCGTTGTTTTCTCCCTGGTACCAGATCGCCCCCTTTACCGGGAAAGAGATCAGCGGATGGATCATTGCATTGTAAAGCAGCGACGGGTACATATTCGGTGAGACATCGATGTAATCAAACTGTTTACTGGTGACAGCCTCCCTGTATTTCCAGGATCCGGCAAGCGGATACTGCCGGTTTCCGGCCTCCAGGAACAGTTCGTCCGCGTCCCCCCAGATCCCTCCGTCACCTCCCGTATCGTGGACTCTTACGGTGATCCGGTTCTTTCCTTCTTTCAGCACGCCGGCAGGGATTCCGTACCTGCGTTTTTCGCTGTAGGAGTTTGTTTCACCGACCTTTACCCCGTTCACCCAGGTTATATCCCTGTCATCTATTGCGCCCAGATGCAGTTCCGCCCTGCTCCCGGCGACGGATGCGGGCAGCTCCGTTTCAACCGCGTACCAGATGATGCCGTCCACATCGCCCATGCCGCTTTGTGACCACTGTTTCGGGACGCCGGCCGATTTCCAGGAAGAAAGGTCGGACAGTTCATACCACCGTTCTTTCAGGCCGGGTTCATTCTCCAGCGCTTCCAGGAACCGTTTTTTCTTCGCTGCGTTTTCTGTTGCAAACGTATTAAAATCACCTGCTATTTTCACATTATTATAGCGGTCTTTAAACGCTTGGGGAAGCGTGTTGAAAGCCCCGGCGCCGGTCCACGTCTCAATGTCCGTGCCGCCCCAGGAAGAGTTGATTATTCCGATGGGGATGCCGGTTTCTTCATGTAATTTGCGGGCAAAGAAATATCCCGCGGCCGTATAAGCGGGAACCGTTGCGGGAGAACAGACCGTCCATTCGCCGTCCAGGTCATTGAGCGGTTGCATGCTGACATTCTTTACCACGTTAAAAGAGCGTATCATCGGATAGTTTGCCTCTGCGATCTCCTTTGCCGCATGATCGGAATTGTTTACCACCCACTCCATATTGGACTGGCCGCTGCATATCCAAACCTCGCCGACGAGAATGTTGGTCAGTGTGACCGTATTCGTTTTCCCTTTGATCTCCATCGTGTATGGCCCGCCGTATTGTACAGGGTTGAGCGTAACAGTCCAGTTTCCGGACCTGTCCGCTTTTACCTTTTTGGCCTGGCCTGCAAAGTGCACCTCTACCGTTTCATTCCTGTCGGCCAGGCCCCGGATTTTAACCGGCTCATTTTGCTGTATCACCATATTATCCGAAAAAATATGCGGAAGCTTCACTTCTGCAAACAAACCGCTCACTATAAAAACAAAACAGATTAAAAACAGATTCTTTTTCATGACAGGATTATTTATATTATTTAGGGAAGCAAATGTAGCGAATTAATTTTGTCCGGCAAAAAAATGGTGGTCGGTATTTATTGTTTATATTTGCATCCGTAATTTTAAATATGCCGGTATGGAAAGAAATGTTTGTTTTTTAGTGACCGTGATGGCTTGTATGCCGATCGGGTTGTTTGCACAGGATGGCAGTAACTATTTAGCGGGAGCTGTACCCGAGGTCGACGGGAAAGTGATTTTTACAAAAGAGTTTGATTTGAACGGGACGGAGCGGCAGGCGGTTTACGACCGGGCTTATGAATGGCTTGACGGACGTACGGAAGCGAACGGGAATAACAGCCGCATTTCGTATACAAAGGAGGAGGAAGGCCAGCTGGTTGCACAGGTGGAAGAATACCTGGTATTCAGCAACAATGCTTTTTCGCTGGACCGGGCCTTGATGAGTTATAACCTGGTGGTACTTTGTGAGCCGGGCAGATGTAAGATGAGCATCGAACGGATCCGTTATAATTATGAAGATAACCGTTATACGGCGGAAGATCAGATTTCCGACAGGGTGGCTCTCAATAAAAAAAAGACAGCCATGTACCGGGGAAATAAAAAGCTTCGCGTGAAAACGGTCGATTATATGGAAGACCTGTTTGAAGATGTAGGGATGGCTTTCGGCGCTCAGGACACCGCGCCGGTTACTCCCGTCGCAACTGCTCCCGTTTCACCCGCGGATGCTTCACCGACTTCATCCGATGATCCGCCTTCCGACGACCTTCAGGGTTACAGACTGTTGTCCCCGGATAAAATTCCCGGGAACATGATTAAGATGCTCAATGAAGACTGGATGCTGATCACAGCCGGAACAGATGCAAAATTTAATATGATGACGGCCAGCTGGGGCGGGATAGGCGTGCTTTACGGCAAACCTGCGGTGACCTGTTATATTAATCCCACGCGCTATACCTACCAGCTGATGGAAACAAACGATTTCTATACGCTCACCTTCTATACCGAAGCTTACCGGGATGCATTGCAGTATTGCGGTTCAAACAGCGGACGTGACAAAGATAAGGTAAAAGGCTCCGGACTGACCCCGGTAACAACTCCTTCGGGAAGCAAAGCCTTTTCCGAAGCATGGCTTATCATAGAATGTCGCAAGTTAGTCGGCCAGTCGCTCAGCCATGACGCCCTGTTTGATGAAAAAGTAAAAGGCGAATGGGCCGGGAAGCAGCTTCATAAGATGTATATCGGGGAAATCATTAATGTGTGGGTGAAATAACTTTCAATTACAAATCATGGCGGACGACAAAAAGATTATTTTTTCAATGGTGGGGGTCAGCAAGATTTATCCTCCCCAGAAACAGGTATTGAAGAATATTTATTTATCCTTTTTTTATGGAGCGAAAATCGGGATCATCGGTTTGAACGGCTCCGGTAAATCTACGCTTTTAAAAATTATAGCCGGCCTTGACCGGGACTGTCTGGGGGAAGTCGTTTTTTCTCCGGGATATACGGTCGGTTACCTGGAGCAGGATCCGCAGCTGGAATCCGGCCGGACGGTAAAGGAGACCGTGCAAGAAGGTGTGCAGGAAACGGTTAACCTCCTGAAAGAATTTGAGGCGGTCAATGAGAAATTCGGGGATCCGGATGTGCTGGAAGACCCGGACAGGATGGATGCGTTAATGAACCGCCAGGCCGAACTGCAGGATAAAATCGATGCGGCGGATGCCTGGAATCTTGACAGCCGGCTGGAACGCGCCATGGATGCGTTGCGCTGTCCGCCCGAAGACCGGGTGGTGGATACGCTTTCCGGAGGGGAACGGCGCCGCGTGGCCCTGTGCCGTTTACTCCTGCAGCAGCCGGACGTGTTACTGCTGGATGAGCCGACCAATCACCTGGATGCGGAATCTATCGACTGGCTGGAACAGCATTTGCAGCAATATGCCGGAACGGTTATCTGTATCACGCACGACCGTTATTTCCTGGATCATGTGGCGGGATGGATCCTCGAGCTGGATCGCGGCGAAGGTATTCCGTGGAAAGGAAACTATTCTTCTTGGCTGGATCAGAAGACACAGCGCATGGCGCAGGAAGAAAAACAGGCGAGCAAGCGCCGTAAAACGCTCGAAAGGGAGCTGGAGTGGATCCGTATGGCGCCGAAAGCCCGTCATGCGAAAGGAAAGGCCCGCCTTCATTCCTACGAATCCCTGCTGAATGAAGACCAGCGGGAACGCGAAGCAAAGCTGGAAATATTTATCCCGAACGGGCCGCGGCTGGGAAATAAGGTGATTGAGGCGCACGAAGTGGCGAAGGCATTCGGCGAAAAACTGCTTTTTGACAGGCTGGATTTCAGGTTGCCTCCAAACGGGATTGTAGGTGTGATCGGGCCAAACGGCGCCGGGAAAACGACCCTGTTCAGGATGATAATGGGCATGGAGACGGTCGACAGGGGAGCATTTGAAGTGGGCGAAACGGTTAAAATCGGGTACGCAGACCAGACCCATCAGGATATTGATCCGGAAAAGACCGTTTACCGGGTCGTTTCCGGAGGCAGTGAATTTATCCGGGTGGGCGGCAGGGAGATCAATGCGCGCGCTTATCTTTCACGGTTTAATTTTGCCGGGGCCGATCAGGAAAAGCTTTGCAAAACGCTTTCCGGCGGGGAAAGAAACCGCTTGCACCTGGCGATCACGCTGAAAGCCGAAGCCAATGTACTGCTGCTCGACGAGCCGACCAACGATATCGATGTCAATACATTGCGGGCGCTGGAGGAAGGACTGGAAAGCTTTGCCGGATGTGCAGTCGTCATTTCGCACGACCGCTGGTTCCTGGATCGCATCTGTACGCACATCCTTTCATTTGAAGGAAACTCGGAAGTCGTCTATTATGAGGGAACGTATTCCGAATATGAAGAATATAAGAAGAAACAGAACGGATATGCCGAACCGAAGCGAATCCGTTACCGGAAACTGATTGATTAATACTTAACAAATAAACAATTTTTATGATGAAACGGATTTTATTTTTAATGGCTTTTTCCCTGTTTACTGCGGGTTCGTATGCGCAGACAGCAGATTTGTTTAACGGAAAGGATTTGTCCGGCTGGAATTTTATAGTGGACGAAAATAAGGCTTCTGCCGGAGATGTGTATTCCGTGCAGGACGGAGTGATACTGATCCATGGAAACCCATTCGGATATATGTATACGAAGAAAAAATACAAAGATTATGTGCTCGAACTGGAATGGAGCTGGGTTGACAGGGCGACAAACAGCGGCATCTTCCTGGCAATCGCCGAAGTAAAGAAAGGCAACCCCTTTCCGAACGGCATCGAGTGCCAGCTGAAAGCAGGCTCTGCCGGAGATCTGGTGCTTCTCGGCGGTTCCGACCTGGAAGAGTATGTGACGCCTGCAGATGGGCGCCCTAAATTCCCGGTTCTGCAGAAGCGCGAAGCCTCCAGTGAAAAGCCCGCCGGCGAATGGAATAAAGCCAAAATCGAAGTGCGTGGCGGCAAGATCACCGTATACATTAACGGCGTATTCCAGAATCAGGGCACAAACAAAGTAAAAGAAGGTCATATCGGCCTGCAGAGCGAAGGCGGCCCGGTACAGTTCCGCAACCTGAAGCTAACCGGACTGTAATCCATACCGTTTTGACACGTTTTTCTATTGATACTGTTTCCCTGACCATTTGTCTTTCCCGGCATGCTAATTGAAATGTCTTAAAAGACATGAAGCAAAACAAAACCGTATTTGACGTAAATATTTGGATTAATTTATTAAATTATATGAGAAACATTTGTTTATCCGTATTATGTGCACTGTTTCTTTCTTCCTGTGGAAACGGGGAGATAAAAGTTGTTTATTCCAATCCGCTGCCGGTTGCTTTGGGGGATCCGTTCATTTTTCATGCTTCCGACGGAATGTTTTACCTGTATGGCACCTCCGGCGAAGACGGCTTCCGCGCCTGGTCATCGGAAGATCTGGTCCGGTGGAAAGAGGAAGGACTCGTTTACCGGGGTGCGACGCCCGAATCGTGGACGGTCGACTGCTTCTGGGCGCCTGAAGTGTATGAAAGGAACGGTAAATATTACCTGTTCTTCAGCGCGAACTGGAAAGAGAACCCGACCCGTGAACAGGAAAATTTCCGTATTGGCGTAGCCGTTTCGGACAGGCCTACCGGCCCGTTTAAAGAACTCTATGACCATCCGGTATTTGACCCCGGCTATCCGGTGATTGATGCGAATGTGTACTTCGACGATGAGACGGGGAAAGCCTGCCTGTATTATTCGCGTTGCTGCTATAAGCATCCGGTTGAAAGCGAAATAGCCGGCATGGCGCGTGAAAAGGGGTGGTTTGATGAGGTGGAAGAAAGCTGGATCTATGGTGTGGAACTCAAACCGGACTTTTCAGGTATTGTCGGGGAGCCGGTACTGCTGCTCCGTCCGCCCGTGCGGCTGGACGACCGGCAGTCGGAATGGGAAAGCCGTTCGGTAACGGCCCGTGAAGTAAACCGCCGCTGGACGGAAGGCTCCTTCATCATTAAAAAAGACGGCACATATTATATAATGTATTCGACAAACTTTTTCGGCGGCCGACATTATGCCGTGGGATATGCCACTTCCGCCCATCCGCTGGGGCCGTTTAAAAAGGCGGACAATAACCCGGTTCTCCAGAAAAATACGGACAGGGGCGGGGAGGTGACAGGCACCGGACATAATATGATCCTGACCCTGCCTGACGGGCAGATGTATTGCGTTTATCACGGAAGAACAGCCGGGACGGGGAATGAGCGCGTTGTGTTTATGGACCGTATGGAAATAAAAAGCGACGGCCGGTTAACCGTAAACGGCCCGACAACAGATGAACAGACGATTTTTTTGAAAAAATAATTTTTTATTTTTATTTTTGCACGCTGAATTTTAAAATTTGAAACAAATGAAGAAGCTAAGTATTTTAACTGTTATTGTTGTGATGTTTGGGCTGGGCTCCTGTTCGTCCTTTTCCTCAAGGACCGAATTAAAAACCGAAGTTGATACTATGTCGTATTTTTTCGGAATGTCGCGCGCCGAAGGTATAATGAATTACCTGACTGCGCAGGCGGGCATTGATACGGCTTACATGGATGATTTTTACAAAGGATTCCGGGAAGGATCCAAAAATTACGGGCCGAAAGAGGTGGCCCGGCTGGAAGGCATACGCATCGCCCACCTGATAAACAATCGGTGGATCGAAAATGTGAACCGGGATCTCTTTATGGACGATTCCAGCCGGTCAATTAACCGGAAAGCCGTACTGGCCGGGTTTTATCAGGGCGTAAAAAATCCCGACGAGATGAAAATCATGCATGCGCAGACTTATAGCCAGAGCAAAATGGAGGAAATAAGGGAGGCCTTTAAAAAGGAAAAATACGCGGATGCAATTGTCGCCAACGAGAAATTTCTCGCGGACAATAAAAGTAGAGAAGGCGTTAAAACCACCGCGAGCGGACTGCAGTACCGGGTCATCACGGAAGGCCGGGGAGAAACTCCTGATGAAAAGTCAAAAGTGAAAGTCAATTACCGCGGCACCCTGATTGACGGCACGGAATTTGACAGCTCGTATAAAAACAGTGCGCCGGCCACGTTCCGGGTGAACCAGGTCATCCAGGGCTGGACAGAAGCGATGAAAATGATGCCCGCAGGCTCGAAATGGGAATTGTATATTCCTCAGGAACTGGCCTACGGCTCAAGGGCGCAGAACGATATCCCTCCCTATTCTACCCTGATATTTGAAGTAGAACTGGTAGAAATAGAGCCGGAGAAATAATTCAAACAGTAGAGCCGGGGCGCGCCCCGTCTCTACTCTATGATAAGGCTTTTTTTAAAACAGCTTCCATTTCCTCCTTCGATATTCCTCCTTCGTGTACTTTTTCGCCGTCTACATAAAACGTTGGGACGTAATAATAGTCAAACCGGTCGGCTATTTCGGGCTGTTCCGATTCTTCGATCATTTCGATTTGAATGTCTTTACAGGCATCCTGTTTTTTCAATTCGTCGATATAAGACAGCGCCCTTTTGCAGAAAGGACAGTTTTTTAAATAAAATAATTTGACAGGTTTCATATATACTTAATTTAGAAAGATTGAGCTTGTATTTTATCGATATGAATATTACTGTTCCGCAGGGATAAATTCAGGAGTCACCTTTACGGCGCGGGCAGGCATCAAGAAATGATAACTTTCCGGCCCAAACGGAACCTGTGCATTGCCAACCGTTTCTATTTCCCGTCCTTTGTCATCCCTGACGGTCAACTTATCCAG
>JAISCL010000359.1 GCA_031265585.1 Tannerella sp.
ATGGGTGCGGGGCGCTATAAAAAGCGGGATGGACGCGGGGGCAGGGAAGAGTTGCTTCCGAACTTTGCGCGTCCGTCTGAAAATTAAGACAGGCCGTATGACTTTTTGTTTTGAAAAAATATGTATCTTGACGCGCGTGTGCGTTGTGCACGCGATCAATAACGCGCGTAGCGCGTATGCGTATACTATAAGAGAGAGAGAGAGAGAGAGAGAGAGAGAGAGAGAGTAGCAAATATATTCATAGCAAACAAATTAAAAGGCATAAAAAAACCTAATGCTCTTCTATTTTTTGTTTCCTCTATGAATAATGTACTGTGTCCCATGTTCTTCTATTTATTATCCACTCTTATTTTTTTGTCGGGGCAAAGATAAAGTATTTTTTTTATTTGTTGCAAGAAAAACCGAAAAAAAATAAGAAATAAAAAAAATATAACGAATACAGACCCCCCCTAACCGATATAAGGCGTCGCGCATGGACAGTATTCTTCCACGATGCGGATGTCCCAAAATTTCTTATGTTCGTTTCAGTACCTCCATCCGGCAACCGGGCTGTTTTCCCGAAAAGGCGATGCCAAGAAGAAGGACTTTTCCGGTATATTTATTGTAATATCGACGCTCGTGTATCTGTTTCAGCGCTTCGTTAAGCAAAGTATTGATTTTCTTTTTGGCGTGATACTTTATTTCGGCGACAACGGTCAGTCCGGGCTGTTCCCAGACAAGATCGGAGCTTCCGAGGTTGTTGTGCTCTTCTGCCCGTGTATTGAACCCAGTCAGTCGCATCCACATCAATATTAAGGAATCGTAGTAATGTTCCTGGGGAATGTGAATATCGTAGGGAACGGTGGCTATCATCATTTCGAGACTGCGTGCAAAACCGGGTTCGTCACAGTCGCTTATCTGCCGATGTATTTTTCGTCGCAATTCGGCGATTTGTTCATCGGGATATTTTCCATAAGCCTGCACCAGATATGTCAATAAAGATTCGCTGACTTCCGAATTTGGAATGTCAAGCATATATTGGGCGCGTCCGTCGATCAGTTCAATCTTTTTTATGGTCAAATAACCGGTTTGAAACAGCAGGGATACTTCGCCTATATTCGCCGGATCATATCCTGCGAATATCTTTCCGTCGACAACAACAGGGTTCAGCGCTATGTCCGCACAGTTGCGACGCTGAATAAGGTCAATCAGAAAAGTCGGTGTGCCGGTACTAAACCAGTAATTATTAAATCTCCGGTTTTCAAAGAAGTTCATTGTCGAAAACGGATTGTAGATAGCTGTTTTTCCATCCCAGGTGTAGCCGTTGTACCAGTAACGGATTTGTTCAAGCAAATCTTCCCTTGTCATTTCCAGATATTCGGCGGCGCGGTCGATATATTCCGAGAAATTACTTTCCAGCTCTTCCTGTGTATATCCGCATATTGTTACATATTCTCTATCTAAAGTAATATCCTGCGGGTTGTTCAATGCCGAAAAAATCGACAGTCCCGAAAATTTCGATACGCCGGTCAGGAAAACAAACTGTAAATATTCATCAGAGTTTTTCATTACCTGATAGAAATCGTGCACATTTGTTTTAATCGTTTCCAAACAGGAATCGGTGAGATGAGCGGTAATTGGCTTGTCGTATTCGTCAATCAGTATGACTGCTTTTTTGCCGGTTTTTTTATGCAATGCCTTTATCAATTTTCTAAAACAATCGCCCGCAGATTTTGCTTCCAAAATAATCTGGTAATCTTCAGCAATCTCGTTCAGATAAAGAACCAGACTGTCTTCCATTTTTTCCGGCGTCGAATGGATTATACCTGCCCAGTCGATTTTGATAATCGGATATTCCTCCCATTTCCATTTGTCATAAATATAGAGACCTTCGAACAGGTCTTTCTTCCCTTTGAATATTGCCTCAAGAGTGCTTACCAGTAGCGATTTTCCGAACCGGCGGGGACGTGAAAGAAAATAAATCCTTCCGCCCGTAATCATTCGGTAGATGACTTCTGTTTTGTCCACATAAACACATTCGTTGTTTCGTAAATTCTCGAATGACTGGGTATCTAATCCTAACTGTTGCATGACTTATATTTTATAATTACAAGACTCGGTGCAAAGATAATGATTAATGATTAATAACCTGAGTCTTGGATAAGCATAATTTTAAAACACTATTGTTCGGCAATTTTGCTCGACAGGGCATAAATATCAATCGGAAAACGGATCAAATCATAAGAATAGAGGGGAGGGAGCCAACTGCCGGCAAGCGTTTGACGTATAAAATTTCCGCCCCCACTACAGAGGAAAAACGGTAGTGGAGGCGGCATTTCGAGCGATTCTCGTTCCGAAAATTTTCAACTATTGAGTGGCTGTCACGCGGATACCCTCGCTGTGTGAACTAAATTCGGGGGCATACATGCATTGGAACGTTGTGATGCCGTTGGAGAAATCGCCGGCGTGTGATACGCGCAGGTCGTATTCGAAGACGTAGACGCCCTTGCGCAGGTTGGTGATAAAGAAATTGGTGGAAGCGTCCTTTATACTTTCATAATACCACAATCCGTCCTGGTAGCGATGCCCAGAGCGGGTGCTTACCGGTTCGAATCCGGAGGCGCGCATGTCTTTCAGGTGGACGTATTCGTAGTCGCGGTCGGCGCGCAGTTCCATCCTCACGCGGACAAGGTCGCCGACTTTCAGTTTGCCGTCGACGGGTTGCAGTTCCTCCCCTTTTTTGGTCAGCGTCCGCAGGAACAGTTGTTTCTGCATCTTCAGGTTCGTTTCTGCCGGAGTTATTTTATCCAGCTGTTCGAAATACTGCCAATACAGGCCTCCCCAGGCGATGCCTTTACTGTTCGGATTCTTCACTTTCAGTCTGCCCATCCGGGGCGTGATGTCGCCGGCCGGCCAGTTTGTCTTGACGTAGCCGGTTCCCGGTTCCGGGTTTATGACCTCTTTCGCCACCTGCGCCAGCGGTTGATCCCCGATTTCGATTTCCAGCGGACGGGATTCGTCCAGCAGGTTGCCGCCGGTCATCAGCAGTGCGTAGATTGCTTCGGAGGTTGCTTTGGTTGTTTTCCAGTCGTTGGTCTGTTTGTTGCGGAGCAGCCAGATTTTCATTTCCTCTACGGCGTCCCCGTCTTTTGCCGCTTCATTGAACGCCTCTATCAGCAACGCCTGTGTTTCGACGGGCGCCTGGTGCCAGGAATAGCCGGCTACGTTATCTTTCCAGTACATGCCCATTTCTTCGGATTGCTGTGCATATTCCTTCAGTGAACGGATGATTTTCATCGCCCTGTCCGGCTGGTTATTCCGGTAGAGGACGAGCGCCGCCATCGCTTTTTCACAGGTAGAGAACGTTTTCCAGTACGTCCCGGCCTGCTCCAGGTAGTAGCGGAACGCTTCCGGACGTTTCCCCTCCTCCGGCTGATGACCGCTGAAACTGCAGGCATAAAGGTAATGTAGCTGGATGGAAGAGATCTGCTGCTTTTTCAGGTCTGCTTTGCGACGGATCAGGTCGTCATAGTCCTTCCAAATTTCGACATCAAGATAACGTAATCCTTCCCGTATCATGGCATCTGCACCGGTTGAATGAATAGCGTCCAGTTTCTTCAGATGCGCCATTCCGGCGACGATATGCTGTGTAATATACCGCGTGGAAGGGAGTCCTTCAAACCAGGGGAAGCCGCCGTCGCTGTTCTGCATCTTCTTGAGCCGGTTGAAGGCGCGGTTCAGTTCGTTGCTCATGCGGTTCAGGTCAAATAACAGTCCGATGCGTTTCTTGCGTTCGGTCTCGTCTGTTGCCTGCATCACCCAGGGTGTTTCTTCGAGCATGAGTTGTTTTAATTCCTGATTTTTCTCCAGGTTGGACAGGAGCGCTTTACTGTCCGGCGTATTCCAGCGTTCGAAGATCTGTTTGATACGGGGTGTTTTATTGACGACGGTCGTCGCGAGCGTATTGGCATAATAGCGGGAGAAGGTCTGTTCCGAACATTCGTAGGGGTATTCCATAAGATAGGGCAGGGCCTGCACGGCATACCACGCCGGGGCGGACGTAAATTCCAGCGTCAGGCTGCGGTTACGGAGCGTTTTCGATTCATTCTTCACCAGTTTGTCCAGCGTAAAGGTCTTTTCCTTTCCTGCACGTATGCTGAACGGGAGGGTTTCGGTCACCAGCATTGAATTGGCCAGTATGGGAACTGTTTTTTCTTCGCCGTCCGTATGCGTCCCGGCCTGAGCCGTCACCCGGTAGACAACCGCCTGCGGGCCGCCTTCCGGAATCGTAAGCTGCCAGCGGAGGCCTGTGCCGGCGCCTGCTTTTACGCTGAACGCCTGCGTCTTTTCCGACCGGATCATCGCGTCGTCGACCGGCTCCATCGTTACCGCATCATACAATCGCAGCAGCGCCTGCCCGTCAAGGGATGATTCCGTCAGGTTCGTCACCTTGGCAGTCAGCTCTATCACATCGTTCTCCCGGAAGAAACGGGGCGGGTTCACCGTGATTGCGACCTGCTTCTGTGTAATCAGTTCATTTGAATAACTTCCGATTTTCAGATCCTTCGTGTGGGCGAAGCTTAACAGTTTCCAGCGCGTCAGGGCTTCGGGCATCGTAAACTCAATCAGGACTTCCCCCTGTTCGTTCGTGCGTAATTTCGGGTAGAAGACGGCGGTTTCGTTGAAATTTGTCCGTGTTGCGACGGTTGCCGGGTCCACGTCCGCTCCGGGCTTTTTTGCTGCCTTTCCGGCTATACGCCCGGCAAGGGCTTCATTCACCGGGGCAGGCGGGGCAGGCGCCGACGCTACCATATCCATCTTTTCCTCAAGAGGCGCTGCCGAAAACTCCACTTCTTCTTCATCTATAACATCGGCAGCTTTATTCCTTGCAAGACCCCGGATCATGAACGGACGTCCCTGCGCATACGTGTTCGCATAAAAGGCATCCCTGTAAGTCGCATCGTACCAGTTCAGGTCCGTCAGGTAAACGGCATACGGCCACGAAGCCGGCGACGTCCCGTTATGCACTTTCGGCTGTGCTAAACGTTCGAGGGAGGACGTATTCCACGAATAGGTGTAAGCATTTACAAACCGGCTGTACAGGCGTGAAAAGTCAGGCCAGTGATGCGGCTGTATCGCGTCCAGCGAAGCGTCATAGAGGGACGCTACTATTTCCGCCGCTTCCTTTTCGCCCTTTTTATCGCTTACCAGCATCGTCCACGTCTCGTTTTCCCCGGGCAACAGCTTGTCACGGAAGGTCGCTAACTTCACATCCAGCATTTTGTTTGTATACGGAACCGTTATCTGCAGGAAACTGCTATATAGCCGGTTGTCCCGAATCATTGAAAACAGGATCCCCAGTCCGCCGCGGTGTTCCTCTTTAATCGGGAAGGTCAGGCGGAGCGGCGTCGTCCCGGCAGTTATCCATTTCGCTTCCACGATGCGGTCTTTGTGTATCAATTCATAATATACATGCGAATCCTCCTGTCCCCCGGCTACCCAAAATTCCGCCTCGTCGCCCGGCTCCCCGCTATCCGTCACAACCGTCAGCCATTTATCCATGTCGGGGATTACTCCCGGCTGATCGCCCGGCAAATAGACGTACCGGGTATCCTCCGCCACGATCCCCTTCCTGTTATCGGCCCTGAGCGCTATCTTATAATAGCCGGACTGCTTCATGGACGACAGGTCTAGTTTTTTATTCCCCGGTGTTTCTATCGTATATTCGGCAACCGTCCTCAACTCTTCCAGTCTGTCCGGGTTCAGTTCGTCGGCATACGCATCCAGCGGGAAATCCTTCCGAAATTCATCTTCCGGGATCGTCCGGATATCCACTTTCGTATCCCATACGCGCCTCCGCAGTATTTTTCCGGGCGTTTTCAGCGCGATGATTTTCACTTTTACCGAAGCCGGGGCAGGATCTCCGTTCAGGTTTGTCGTCTCAACGGTATACTCACCCGCTTTCCCGCCAGGGAGGATCGTCTCCGGCAGGTTTGCAGTAACCAGCAGCGGCTTATTCCCGGCGTTCACCTGTAACGAGGCGCTACGTGTCTCCCCGTTTACATCCGTGACATCCGCCGTTACCGTATACGTATAGATCAGGTCGTCCTTCACATCATCGGCCAATGCGGTAAAGTCGATGGAGAAACGACCCTCCGCATCCGTCTTCACTGTCCCGGAGCTTATTTCACGGCTGTCATTTACCGGGGGATACCACCAGTAAAAAAAGCGGTAGTGCGTATGCCGGACAACACGGTACTGCACTCCGGCATTGTCAATCGCATAACCGGCGAGCGCCTTTGCACCGGCCGTCACCCGGACCGGTTTGTTCAATGCCGGATTGCCGTCAACCGGGTCAAAATTCACTTCAAAGGTGGGCCTTTTATATTCTTCCACACGGATAGAGGTCGACGCATAATCCGTACATTCCAGCGTCATATTGCCATTGAGCAACCCCTGCGGGATCGTGAAACTGCCGTCGATACTGCCGAAATCGCCGGATGTAAGGCGCTGTTCGGAAACGACCTGCCGGTTCACATCACGCAAACGGACCTGCACCGTCTTTCTTTTCAGCAGTTCGCCGGATTCATTGGCTTTCCGGTTATAGAGAATCGCTTTGAAATAGACGGCCTGTCCCGGACGATAAATAGAGCGGTCGGTAAAGATGAACGCATTGTCGTGACTGTCCGGGGTGTGAATGTCGCGGTTATAACCGGTGCCAAACACCAGCAGTTGATCATTTTTGCAGTCAACGCTGTAGTATTGATTGTAGAAATATCCCGGAAATTTCCCACTCCGGGCTATTCCATCCCTGTCACTTGTAAACGATGCGATCACCTGCGGCGTGTCCTTACTGACTTCAACCGTTGCCCCGGGGACGGGCTTCCCGGTTTCGCGGTCTGTGACAAGAACCGTTATCACCCGGTCAATCATGCGATCCTGTGCGGCCAGTGATGATGCCTGTAATAAAGATGAATTATATACGGAAGCAGGGGAGGCCAGCGGATTTTCCGAATCCGAAACAATCACGAGGTAAAATCCCTTCTCATACGGCCCCATCTTAATTTCCGTCGTGTAATACTGGTAATCCGTCTGTACCGGAAGCTGTAACCGCTCTTTCACCGGCTCGACCTTCAGTGTTTTTATAAAGTCGGGAAGTTCATAGCGCCGGTTTCTCTTATAGCTTCCTACATTATTATAATCAATAGCTTGCCATTTTGTTAACTTATAGATAATCGTATGCAATGTGTCTATATTCCGGTAATTCAATAGGGCGAGAACGGGTTTGCCGGGAAGCTGGGTCGCTTCAAACTGTATCTCCAGCTCGCGGTAGAGGATATTTTCCTTCAATGCCCCGGCATTGCTATTGAGTTTGCCGGGATATTCCTTCGTCATACGTTCATACAGTTCGTATGCTTTCGTATATCCGGATTTATTTCCTTCCTTTTTGTCATCGCGCCACACGGCCCCCCTGTCCAGGTAAAACCCGCCCAGCTGAAGCAGTACGGTCGCATTAGCGTCATACGGTTTATACGCTTTACTCATCTCAACAAGCGCTTTTTCGTACATCATCTCATTATCGGCATAGCGTCCTTTCTCTTTTAAATAGGCCATGCGGCGCAGATCGACGTCCACCAGCGCCGTTATATCCTCATTCGCCCTGCCGATAAATGAACCGAAGTTTGATTTGTCCAGGTGAAAACGCAACCGTTCCTGATACGTCTTTAACGACAGGTATACCGGCGAAAGCGTGTCTTCACTCCGGATCGTGAGTGTTGAAAAGGCCGGTGCACCTGCAAAAAAATCCGGATCGTTTGCGACGAAGGCTTGCTGTGAAAGTGAATGTACATTATAATCGGATGCATAATAGGCCAGGGCCCTGTTTGCCAGCAGATCGTAGAGGGTCGGCTGATAATCCGGGTCGTAACCGGTCAGGAGGATCTCTTTATAACTGTCAACCGGTTCATTTTGCAGGGTCTTGACGTCCTGCAGCGAGAGGTCGTAATATTTAATCGCTTCTTCCGCCAGTTTGCGAGCATCCCAGGTATGAATATCTTCCGGGTCTGTCGCCGTGTTCGTACGGCTGTTGATCGTCCAGGCATTCTGGTTATAATATACCTCATACATCTCGCCGATCATCGAATAAATGATGGACCGCGCAGGCTGGGGCAGTTGTTCCGCATCCTTTTTCAGGTCGTTAAAGATTTTGTTGGCGCCTTCCTCATTTTCCTCCAGGATGCCGATGCTGTTGATCCGGAAAATGACGGCTTTTATCAACTGTTCATAATTGCCTTCCGCAAGCGCGGACTGATAAATGGCTTCCACTTTTGGAAACAGAGATTTGGGTAAACCCTGCTGGCGGAATAATTCGATCTCCGCCCATTCTTTCGTATACTTATTCATATCCTTTTTCACGACCGGTTTGTTTTGTGACACACAAGCGATGATAACTACCGTTACGATCACTGCTATATAAAAAATCTTTTTCATACCCAATACTTTTAATTATATATAAACAGACGCTATGACAAATAGAAATTCATAACAGTGCTCCGCTTTTTATGTTTTTTTTGTATTTAACGTCCTGTTACGATTCATATTCAGCACAAAATTAATCAAAAGTTTGTATAGTCATCCTATCCTGTTATTTTTTATATTTCGCACGGCATGGAAAATCAGGGGACTTTTCTTTCGTGAATGACATGTTTTTCTGTCTTCATCTCACAATTTTAACCTGCGCACAGTATAGTGTATCCGGAGATACAATTTATTTTCGGGAAATTAGCTGTCAAGTAACCTGTTTCCGTATTTTTTTTCTTACTTTTGCACCCTTAAGCAGGAACAGCGCTTCCTGCCGACAGGAAAATTAAAATGAGAACTGACGAATGAGAATTTATACGTTGTTGATTTGTATATTTTCTTTTTGCTGTGTATCCATTTATTCAAAAGAAGTCGCTAAGCCTAAGGCCGGCGAAGGCGTATACCGGTTTCTGATCAATAACGGTCGTAGTCCTGATAAGTATTATGACGCGTTTATTGAACTGAACAAAGGGAAACTGGGTAAAAACAATACCTTAATAAAGGGTGTTTTTTATACTTTACCTCCTTTATCAAACGACGCGAATGAAAAGAAAGATACAGCAACAAAAGGGAATCGGAAAAAAGAGCTGCTTTTCGGAAGGAAGTACGAAGAATATACAGTTAATTCAAGCAAGTTGAAAGGTGCGACCTTTTACCTGGCAAGCGGTCACGGCGGTCCCGACTGCGGGGCTATCGGTATGGCCGAAGGCAGGGAAATACATGAGGATGAATACGCGTATGATATCATGCTGCGTTTAGCACGTAACCTGATGATGGAAGGTGCAACGGTGCACATTATTATACAGGACAAAAAAGACGGTATCCGGGACGAACGGTTCCTGACTAACAGTAAAAACGAAACCTGCATGGGCAAAGAGATCCCGCTGAATCAAAAAAAACGCCTGCAGCAACGATGTGACGCAATCAATAACCTGTACAATAAATCGAAAAACAACTACCGGCGAGCTATTTTCATTCACCTGGACAGCCGCAGTAACAGCAGTCAGATGGACGTATATTTTTTCCACCAAACCTCCAGCACGGACGGCAAACGCCTGGGAAACACCTTTCGGCAAACATTCAAGGCACAATACCAAAAACACCAGCCCAACCGCGGCTTTTCCGGCACAGTCGGCCCCCGCGACCTGTACGTACTGAACAACAGCAAACCGGCCGGCGTCTTCGTAGAACTGGGCAATATCCAAAATTCGTTCGATCAGCGGCGTTTTTTAGACGTCTCAAACCGCCAGGCGCTGGCCAACTGGATGTGCCGCGGATTCCTCGCCGACTACGAAGATTCGAGAAAGTGAAGATATTATTTTAAGTGGAATAAAATCATTCCGTCTATACAATTCAACATATAATAGCCGGTAAAGACAAATTGTCCTGCCGGAGAATTATTCCTTTTTATAGAATAATCAAAAGGAGTCAAATACTGATGCAAAGACAGGTAGGATTCGTTTGTTTGGAGAATCTCCGGGAAACCATGTAACAGGTGCCAGATTCTTTTTACGCTCCAGTTCTCCCAATCTATCAGGCCTTGATAATCCCGGATATTCTCGGCTCTTACGGTCGGTGAATTTGTCGGCTGGGGGATGGAGGATCTGTTTTTTATATTGCATAGCGCTTTAATCATTAGTTTTGTGCCGGTACAAACAGCCTCTTTTTTTAAATCTTCCAGTTTTGCACCCAAAGGAATCCTGAATTTTTCTTGAAGCAGGATCTCCCCGGCATCTTCTTTTTCATTAAGCGCATGAATCGTTACGCCACTTTCCGTCTCCATGTTATAATATATCCAGAACCATGGGTTAGGGCCTCTATAGTTGGGGAGAAGGGATGGATGAAGGTTTAAACTGCCGTATTTTGGTAATGAGTAGATTTCTTTTTTAAGCAAAAAAGGCATTTTGAATATCGCAATGACTTCCGGCTCTTTGCTTTTTATCCAGTTGAACAGTTCCGAATCCTGTGATTTCAATTCTTTATATGGAATATCCCGCTTTCCGGCATATTGTTTTAATTCGTCTGATGGCCGGCAATTTAGAATCCCGACAATATATAACTGATTGCATGCATTTAAATCCGAAACAAAAGACGAATACCCTGTTGTGATGATCAATACTCTTATCATGACTTGTATTTAATAGTTATAGATACAAGTATGAATACGCCTTTATTTCATAAGGAATGCCATTATTCGCACTGATCTCATCTACTAACTGGGAGAAATCGCTATCATCCATATAGCGTGACAGGTTAATGACCGGGCAGCCGTCTTTCAGGAATTGAACCGGGTCACTGATGCGTCCGTTTTTACAGGCATTTTTGTAAAGTGTAGATCCCGGGAAGGCAATAATCATATCTAATGAGATGGAAGAATGTTTTTTGTTTTTTTGCCACCAGGATAATGTTCGGTGGGCTGATTCGTTTGTTTCGTATTCATCACCAATAATGATGGTGGAACGGGTATCTAAACCTGTATTAATCGTTAAATTAAGCGCCTGCTCTACCTGTTCGATCGTAATCTGTTTACGCATGCTTTTGAGTATCCGGTTATCAGCGCTTTCAATACCCAGGAAAATATAACGGCAGTTACTTCCTTTCAAGGCATCAATAATTTCCCGGTTGACACAGTCGACTCTTAGCTGGATGGACCAGATGAAATCATATTTTTTTGCCCGCCTGCAGAATTCCAGGACCCGTTTATTGTCGGATGCAAATAATTCTTCCCGCAGTGCGATGTAATTTATTTTGAAATGCCGCGTCAAAAAATCTATCTCTGCAAAAATAGAGTCTAAGGATCTTTGGCGGTATTTACTGCCCGTCGGGTGAAAACAGAATGTACAGTTATATTTGCAGGAGCGTCCTCCGATAATAGCAACCGGCGTATATTTCACTCCGTTTTCCACCTCTCCGTTTGTGTTTAAATAGTTGTCGTAATCGAAACCGAGGTAGTCAGGAAAAGGAATTGTATCTAAATCCTGAATTTCTTTTCGTGGAGCTGTCCGGTAATATTTACCATCTTTTAAATAGATTAATCCGGTCACATTTTCAACTGGTAACCGTTCGGTCAGGGCATTAATCAGTTCGGGTACGGTAATTTCACCTTCCCCGATTACCCCGTAATCGACAATCTCAAGCGCAGTCATTGCATTTTCAGCATCAGATGTAATCATTCCTCCTCCCGCAATTGAAATAATGGAAGGTTTAATCTCTTTTGCCATCCTGAATACCGGATCAATTTCCGGGAATTGTCCGGAGATACCGCCCACTCCTATTATGTCAATGTGATTATTTTCAATGAATGTTTTCAGGATATTAAAACATTCTCCGTCAATATGATTAAGATTCGCGGTAAATACATTTGCTATCTTCGCCTGTTTAAGCGCTGATGATACATACAGTGTCCCTAACGGCATAATATATCCGCATTTTTTTGTAGAGAAATAACGGGGTACAACTAATAATACATTCATTTTTCCTGATTTTATTTGACATTCAATATCGTATAGTCAGATCTTATCCGGCTGATATTTTCTATCGGTGAAACGCCGAAACGTTTTTCATATAAACGCTCGAACCTTTTCAGGATGATTTTTTGAACAAAATCTTTTGTGAAGTCGCAAAAAACATCCCGGTATTCTTCCGGATAAGCGTTATACAAATAGAAACAGCCGCCGCCACAATTCCATTTAACGGTACAGTCCTTGCATTTTTCCTTTGAATATACATTTTCGTCAAGAAGATTCCTAAAAATCTCCCGGTCGACCGCTATTTTGTGATTACCAGTCACTGTGTTAGCGAAGACTTCTCCATAAATAACTTTATGATAAGCTGTATCGTTTGAAGTTGAAATGCAATAACAGCCGCTTAACTTGCCGTTTGCCGTGAGGCAAAATTCACCGGCACATGCGCGTTCTGTCGGATATACGGTTCTTAAATAGGGAAATGAAGTCAGGCTTTTACCTTTTACATGCACTTCTCTGTCAATTGCCAGAAAATTATCCGTATAGATTTTCAAGAAACGGCTTAAATCTGTTGATTTCGGGAATAAGTCGGCTGCCGTCACAGGTTCAAACATCATATTGGTTATTTCCGGGAATTTTTCATCCAATTGATGATACATCTCAAGCATCCGTTCCACATTATCCGGTGTTATTGTTGCGTTTATTTGTGGAATAATATGATGAGAAATAAGTTTTTGTATGTTATTTATAATCGTTTGATATTGTCCGCGCTGTTTGTTTTGTATTTCTTCCAGGATATCAAATGATATGCTGATGTTAATATTGTTTTGACGGATGAACGCCAGCATCGTATCAGTCATCAAGGTTCCATTTGTAATAATTGTAAAGTCAATGTGTTTAGCATTAACTTTCGCCTTTTGTCCGGCATAAATAATGCTATCATGCACTAAATTCCATGACAGCATGGGTTCCCCGCCTCCCATATAAGAGATGGAGAGCGGTCTGTCTTGTTTTTTAGAATTGATAAAAAAATCAATTGCATATTTTAATTTTCCGATATCAAGTTCTATGTCGGAACGTCCTTTTGCAGAATAGCAATAGCTGCAGTTAAGATTGCACTTTTGATTGGGCAAAACGGTCAGTAATGGATAGTCTTCAATATTTCTTACTTTTCGGGCGCGATTTTTCAGCGGCACAAAGTCCGAAAGTTCATTTATGATATGCTGTAATGCCCGGTCTGTAATTTCTTCATCGTCCAATATCTTTGCCGTTTCATTCGTTAACCATACCGCCTTGCGCGTCATTGGAGAATATAACAAACAGAGTTTACCCGGAGGAACAGTCATATCATAAGGATAAACAAATAAGTCCTTTTTGTTTAAGATTTTATACATCTTCTATGGGAGCTAAGTAATATCCGGTTCTAAATAGCCATAATAAAAGGGACACTTGGTGAAAATGACATTCTTCTATTACGTCATTATGTCTGGTTGTCCCTTTTGTGATTTTAGATAATGGAAATAATATATTGATCTTTCCGATCTTCCAGTTACAACTGTCTGCAATATTATCAGTAGGTAGATAGCCTGCGAGTATATTCCATGCGATCATTTGCCGGTGTCTTAAATGATTGAATACATCTCCTAACAGATCGAAATGATAATCGTCAATGGACTTGTTCCTTGCCTCAATTAATTGTAATCCCATGCTATTAAGTATAAGTATCAATGTATCAACATAAGATAAAATAGTTTGCCTTCTATTATCCATTTTATATCGATGCCATGCTGTTTCTATTTTTTCCAATGTGAAATTGTAACTCGGCAAAACTGTCTTGTAGTTATTTATGCCGCTTTTGGATTTTTCCTCATATAACAAATCCAATGATTTTGCTATAAATTGGGCAGTTTCCAGATTATAATTTATATCAATTGTAGTATTTTTAAATCCAAAAAACCGGATATTGGAATAACGTCGTTTGTCTTCATGTATTTTTTCTATGTATTCGGAGAATATATGATATTCCGTAACGACCGGAATTTCCTTTTCATAAACTTCCATTGGTAAGTGGGTTGCTAAAATGTAATTCCTGTCGGAGTTTTCAGAACATATAGCAATAGTTGAGACCGCATTTTTTAAATTAATCAGATTGATTATTTTTTGTTTAGCTTCTTCTTCGAATGGTGATATCTCAATAAAAGAACAGGAAATATCCGGAATCTGTTTATATCCGGAATATCTCGTTTTAAATAAATTAATACTGTCCTTGTTGTCTGTGATAATTGTTATTTGTGTTTTGTTAAGGCTATTAATTTCATCAAAATTTGCAAAATGACAGACTTTTATGGCTGTTTTTAACAATTCCATCCCCATCATATTGAATCCCAATAGAACGATATTTACAAAATTACTAGAAAAAGGGGTTATTTTGTTTTGTAACAGAGAATCATATTGAAAAGTTGATTGGGGGGCCAAAATCTTAGATAAATGTCCATATCCCCATATTTTACCTGCCCAGATTTCGTAAAAATTGAAAGGGAAGAGGTGGATTAACGGAAAATTTTGCTCCTGAAAATATTTTAGCATGAAAGAATCATCCCAATAAGAAAGAAAGCATTTTATTGTTTCTGTTTTTTCATATTTTTTCTCCGGAATTTTGTCTTTTAGTATTCTTATAATATTATCAATGATTAGAATGTTGCCGGAATCACACCACTCTATCGAATTATCTCCAAGAATTACAATATGTCTACAAACTTCCAATTTTAATACTGATAATTCTTTTTTATCATTAATGTCTCCTTTATAGATGATTATTCGCTTTCTTGTTTTATTATCCAAAAAACCAAGTTGTGTTTTTATTGTTTGTGGAGAATGATTACTTAGTATTACAATGCGTCTTTGCTCATTGTTTTTATGTTGATCAACATTTATCAGATATTGTACGACAGAAAAGATCAACTCATTTGCCCCAATTATTACATCATGCTTCTGTAATGATTTATAACGAATCAATCCTTTCTCCACAACAGATATTCTTCGCTGAAGTAAATTATTGAATGTAGAAATGAGCAGTCCGCTGAAAACAATAGAACCAATAAAAGAAACAAGTATTGAAAAGAATTTAAAGTGGATAGGTTCCGGTGCATTATCAACTCCACTGGTTTGTGAAAAGAGGCTATATATCTTTAATATAAGCTCGGGATTGTGGTCTTTTCTGATCATGTTGGCTAACAAAGATATATAGATGATCGTGAAAACGACAACAACTAATAAAAGACTTAACTGGTATTTGGATTTTCCTTTTAATAGATTGTCTAATTGGTTATTGCAGCGTAATATATACCATAATGCTGCAATAGTGAAAGATAAAGAAAAAATAATCAATAATATCCAATTTAATATTTCCATAGTTAAACAGTTAACAAAGTTTTTACTAACATATTTCTTACAAAATCACAATGTATTTCAAAATATTCCGGAGGGTAGGCGTATCGCGCCAATAAACATCCTCCGCTGCAATGCCATTTGGCAATGCAAGACTGACAGGTTGTATGCCGGTAAACGTTCTTATTCATGATCTCCTGTAGTTTTTTTGTGTTTATCATCACTTCGTTGCCGGATGTCACAGAACCATAATGGAACTGTTCATAAAAATCTTCTTTCGGAGAAGAAATGCGTGAACAGGCCGTTATTTCACCTTCGGGTGTAAGGGTGAATTTGCTTAAACAAGCACGTTCTTTACATATTTCTGCACTGTTTACGAACGTATTCCCTACATAGAAGTTGTTTTTCAATCCCAATTTATATGCGGAGAAATAGGAGTCGGTAAAAATTGTGTAAAAATACTTTAAATCGGCAGGCTGTTTAAATAACGAACGGTTCAGTACCGGTTCAAACGCAATTCCCCCTAAAGCCGGAAAACCGGTGATTATTTCTTCTGCCATTTCATTCATACGGTGAACGTTTAATGGCGTAATTGTACTTCTTATACCGGGATAAATATCGTTTTCTATGAGGTAATTAATTCCTGCACAAACTTCATTGTACTTACCGCGCTGTTTATTTTGAATATCTTTCAGGACATCAAAAGAAACGACTAAGTTAACATTGTACTGTTTGATCATCTCCAGTACTTCCTGATTTAGCAGTGTTCCATTCGTCACAATTCCATACTTAATAGAGATGTTATATCGGCTTGCTAAATAATCTGCATGCATAATGGCCTCTTTTAACAAAGGAAAAGACAGTAAGGGATCTCCGCCGCCGGAAAAGGTCACCTGTAATTTTTTGTCTTTTTTTTGTGCGTTTATGAAGAAATCCAATGTTGTCAGCAGTTTATTCCTGTCGATAGACTTGCCGGAGCGCCCTTTAGCTGAATAACAATAGGAGCAGGAAAAATTGCATATATAATTGATAAGGATATTTAACTCGGTAGTTTCGTCGATACTTTTTATCTTATGTAATATTTTTTTTTGTTTGAATAGAAATCCGGAATCGGTTGATAAATCTTTGTTCCTGAAAAAAGTAGCATTATTTGCAAAAGAGTATACGTCTTTTTCCGATACCTGTAAGTGCATACCTGCGAAAGGAGCATATACCAAACAGTTCTTATCCGGTTCTGCCATTTCTGTATGGATAACAAATATTTCTTTTTTGTTTAAGGAAGGTATATTCATGTGTCTATTCTATATTACAAGTGTTGTTTACGCCTAATTTCCGAAGGATTAGTTCTTTCGAAAAAGTTCGTGTGAAGTCACAAATGATGTTGCGAACGGATTTGTCGTATTCGCGATTTTGCACCATGCATCCTCCTCCGCAATTCCATTTTACGAAACAGGCATTACATTCGGGATAATCATCTGTTGTATCTGTATTTATAAGTTGTTGATACTTGTCGTAATCGAATGTTAAACGGCCGGCTTTATTGACTTCACCATAGATGCAGTTATGATAATGAGTATCCTGCGGTGAAGATATTCGATGGCAAATCGTAAATGTACCTTCGGGGGTAAGGCATAGCTCTCCAAAACAATAACGCTTAACAATGGAATTAAGATTTCGCAGTGGAGCGCATTTCAGTTGTTTTCCTTTTTGCTGAGCCAGATCAAGTGCGTCAAAAAAAAGTTCCAGGTATCTTTTATAGAACATTTTTGTTTTTTCAATATCATGAAAGGTATGTTTATCTGTGACAGGGTCAAACATATAACAGTTTACTCCGGGGAATCTCCTGATTAACTCCTGTACCATTTTGACCATTAGTTCTACGTTTAATGGAGTGATCATGGCTCGTATTTCAATATAAAGGCCAGCTTCCGATAACCGGTCAATAGTTTTACAAACCTTGTTGTATTGTCCCCGTTGTTTGCGTTGGATCTCCTCCAGTATTTCGAACGAAACGCGAAATTGTACCTGATAAGTAATAAACGTTTGAAGCATTTCTTCATTGAGAATGGAGCCGTTCGTGACGATTTCAGTTATCAAGTGGATTCCCTGCTTTTTTGCCAATGAATGTGAATATTCAATGCCAAATTTCAACAGTTTCCATGAGAGTGTCGGTTCACCGCCTCCTAAAAAGTTGATGAACAGTCTTTTTTCTTTGATTCGCTTTTCGTCAACAAAATAATCCAGCGTAGTTTTCAGTTGTTCCATACTCAACTCTTTGTTGGAGCGACCTTGTGCAGAAAAGCAATAGGAGCAGGAAAAGTTGCAGCTATAATTGGGTAAAATAGATAGGCGCAGGTATTCGTCAGGATGTTGAATACGATATATATGTTTCCCGTATAAAGAAGTGTCTGATAAATAATTTAAGTGTGTGAACAAATCTTCATCGCCCTGATTGTTTTCAATTACGTTCTCAAGTCGGGCAGGATATTCGGCATCGGTTTTCATCACATAGCCGGTCAATGGTGCATAGAGCAAATAAGTACCGGTTCCCTGATCTTTTTTGGATTCATCCGGAGGAATTACAAATATTGAACGGCGTAGCAGGTTGGGATATTGCATATTTTTATCCGGCGTGATTATGAATGAGTTCTTCCAGTGTAATTCCATGTTGATCAATATAATCATCATTGAGCTTTTCTAACAGCAGTTGATGGGCAAGGGCGCGTGTTGATTCACATATAATATTTACTATTTCTGTGGGATATTGTTTATTGTTTGCCAAACAACCGCCTCCGCAGTTCCATCTGACAAAACAGGAGGTGCAGTTTGGATTTTTCCGGGCGGTTTCTTTTTCTTTCAAACGATAGAACTTATCAAAATCAATATTAACCGTATTTTCTTTATCCACAAAACCATAAATATGATCTTCATAATCATCCTCTTGCGGAGAAGATACTTCCAGACAAATAGAAAAAGTTCCCTCCGGTGTTAAACAGAATTCGCCATTACAATATCTTACAACAGTTGTATCAAGGCTTCTTGTAACAGCATTTCGAACGTCTTTACCATATTTTTTTGCCAATCTCCCGGCTTTTAAAAATGATTCGTTATAAATTTGATAGAAATTAGAAGTGTATTCCGGCTCATGAAAAGTATCCGTACTCGTGATAGGATCAAAATAATAAGTGTAGATAGCCGGAAAATATTTTATCATTTCCGCTGTCATTTCCTCAAGCAGATGGACGTTATCCGGCGTAATCATTGAACGAACTTCACAGGGTATACCTTTGCTCAACATTGCATTTATTGTTTTACGGACTCTTTGATACTGTCCACGCTGTTTATTTTGAATATCTTCCAGAATTTCAAATGAAATGCGTGGCATCACATGATATTGTGATAATGTATTGAGTATATCTTCATTTATAATAGAACCATTTGTGATAAGTCCGAAAAATAATTCGATCCCCCGTTTTTTGGCAAGAGATGACGCATATTCGATGCCATATTTCAGTAAATCCCAGGACATCACAGGTTCTCCCCCTCCAACAAAAGTAATTTTAAGATTTTTATTTTTCGATCCATTATTACTTATAAAATAATCCAAAGTAGCCTTTAAATGCGACAAAGATAATTCTTTGTTCGAGCGTCCTTTTGCTGAAAAACAATAAGAACAGGAAAAATTACAGGTAAAGTTTAGTAATACATACAGCACCTGATAATCTTCCAGATGTTGTATCGTTTCTATTTGATTTCCGGATGTATCTTGCAAGGTCTCAAGCAGACCGGCTATTTCGGTATCCGCTTCCGCATGCTTAATGGCCTTATTTATCTGCTCAACGGTTTTATTATCAGCCAGCAACATATTTCCTGATAAAGGTGCATAGATAAGATAGAAATCATCCGGTCTTTGCCCGAAATGATGGCCGGTCGGCAGTGTGTATATATGATAGTCTGTTAATGTCATCACATCATTAAGTATTAGCGCCGTTCAATATTTCCATGATTGGTTTTCCTGTCCCGTTTTCATAATCCAGCTTCGTGCGATTCCAGATGATTTTTTTTGTGAAATTACGGATGAAATCACATTTTGCTTTTTTTCTTGTGCGATCATCCGATTTGTTCGTATGGATACATCCTCCTCCACAATTCCATTTTGCAAAACAATCTTTACATTCCGGATGGTTGTGTACATCTTCAGCTAACAGTTCAGCTAATTTGTGCTCATCAATGTCTATTTCTCCGGTTGGATGTATCTGTCCGTACACGTAATTTTTATAATGCTGCATTTCAGGAGAAGATACACATGGGCAAACTGTAATAGAACCGTCGGGACAAACCGCAAATTCCCCGGCGCAATATCGCTCTACCGAACAGTCAACATTACGGAGTAAACTACAGGATAATTCTATATCATGCTTTTCTGCAAGTTCATGTGCCGGAATGAAATTAGCAATAAAATCATCGTAAAATATGGTATCTATGTTCCGGGATGACCAGTCATTCAGTTCCATCAAGGGTTCAAACGACAAGTAATCAATCTGTGGAAATCGACAGGTAATATCTTCGATCATTTCACACTGCCGATGTACGCTATGAGGAGTGATAACCGTATTAATTGAAAGCGGCGCACCATTTTCAACAAGCATTTTTATCTTTTGTGATACCGTATCAAAATGTTTTCTTTGCAGATTCTGAATATCTTCCAGTATATCGTATGAGATGACCAGTTCAATATTGTTTTTCAGGATGAAATCAATATCTTCCGCCTGAATTAATGAACCGTTGCTGACAATCTTAAACCACAAATCAAATCCTTCCCTATCTGCCAGTCTGTTCGCATGATCTACGGCTTTTTTAATAAGTTTTTTCGAGATCATTGGTTCTCCACCACCCAGGAAAGATAATGATAGCTGATTTGTACCTGTTCGTTTTCTATTGATGAAATAATCTAATGCAGCAATTAATTTATTTTCGTCGATTTCAACGTTAGAACGGCTGGAAGCAGAATAACAATAGCTGCAATCGAAGTTGCATATATTGTTGAGTAATAGTGATATATTTATGAAATCAGAAGTCTTTCGAATACGTTTAGAGAGCGCTTCTTCCGAAGGACTTGTGTCGAGTAAAGCCGAAACGACCTCTTTTAAAGGTTCATCCGTATTTTTGCCGGTTAACAGGTGTTTCATTTTTTCGAGATCTTCTCCTGTCGCTATCGTAGCGATTGTTGAGAGCGGAGCGTAAAGCAGGAAAAACCGGTTTTTTTCCACAGGCAAAAAGTTGTGCAGTGAGCATGTATATATGTTGTTGTCAAATAAACTGTTCATTTGTTTCTTGTATGTAGGTTGTTCTATTCGTTTTATTTAACCGTTCTTCCAATTGTGACTTTAACCAGTCTCGATTAAAGTTGCATACTTCATTTAGATAAGATTCCGGGTATTGATCCGACCGGGTCATACATTCACCTCCGCAATTCCATTTTGCAAAACATTCCTCGCATTTCGTCTTGTGTAACAGGTTAATACGGATCAGGTTTTTGAATTTCTCATTGTCAAAAACAACTCCTTTATCCGTTATTTCTCCATAGACACATTTTTCATAACGTTCTTCAAGCGGAGACGAAGCACAATGGCAGATAGAAAATGTAGCATTAGGGGTCAGGCACAGTTTTCCCGGACAATATCTTAGTTTGATCGTATCAATCATTTCATCTAACGAGAACCATATAGACGTCTTGCTTTCTTTATACTTTCGTTTAATTTTTCGGTAATTTTCACCGAATTGACGATAGAATGAACGCATCGACTCCGGCGAATCAAATTGTGCACGATCTGTCACAGGTTCTAATGTATAGCTTTTTACAAAAGGATATTTATACACTATTTCTCTTGTCATTTCGTTCATCCGGTTTACACTTAATGGAGTAATTGTTGAGTTCAGCATGATGGGAACGCCGGCATTTCCATAAGTTGTGATTGTCGATGCAACTTTTTCATAATGACCGCGTAAATGGTTTTGAAGGTCTTTCAATGCTTCAAATGATACACATACGCTACATTTATATTTCTTGAGAACATTAAGAATGTCGTCATTCACGAAAGAACCGTTTGTAATAATGGAGGTCCATAATGTAAATCCATACTTTAAAGCTCTTTCCTGAGCGTAACAAACTGCAAATTTTGTATTTTCCCAAGATAAAAAAGGTTCTCCTCCACCTGAAACAAACATCTTTATTGTTTGAGGTTTTATACGTTCGGGATCAATAAAAAAGTCTAATGCCTGCTTCAGTTTTTCGTTGCTGATAGTCGTTTTTGAACGTCCTTGTGCAGAGTAGCAGTATTTACATTGAAAATTGCATGTCAGAGAAGGCAATAAAGATAAAGTGGTAAATTCTTGCGGACTTTGTCGCAGATAGTTACGACTGTCCGGAAGCTCATAAGAACAGAGTTTTTTTATCCATTCTTTGTTTATATCATAAACCGTATTTCGAACTAATTGCGGGTCAACAATATGATGGAGTTGATTCAGTTGTTTGTCGTCAATATCACAGCAAAATTTACTCAAAGGTGAATATGCAATATAGCATCCATTATTCACCTTTGTGTTTTTTTTATTAATAGAGACAATAAATATTTCGGAATTTTCTAATTTCATCGTAAAAAAGAAGAAAAAAGCTTGACTTGATTTTGTCAAGCTTTCTTCCGATTAGTCTTTTGATTAGTCTTTGCAACGGCATCCACCACCAAAACAGTCACAGCAATCTTTTACTTTTGCTTTCGCTTTTTTCACTTTAACTACTTTTGTCAACATAATACATTAATTTAAAAAAATCCCTACTCTATTCAATAGGCTTTTCGGATACGCCTTATTTAAAATGGTTTTATTGTTTTGAATATTTCTTATCAGTATATTATTTTTCCCCAAACGTCCTTATTATTTAAAACCGGTTTCGTACAGGATATACAGTAAAAGTATGCCAATCGTGGCGAGCGCCAGGTATTTTGCGTATTGTGAAGCTTTATAGGCTTTCGATACCTTTCCGCTGTTGAAGCGAGGCTTCACTCTTGATGCAAAAAAAGCAGCCACAAGGCCGACCGGAAAACAGATCAGTATAGCGATAACGGCAAGACCCATATAATTTGTCGGTCTGCTTTCGCTGTATCGCCTGACTTTTTTATCTCCCTGCGATTGAAGAGAGGTATCTGTCAGTGTAAAACTCGGTAGATTATATTGAAGAAGCGTGTCTTCTTCGACCGTAAAACTTCCGTTAGGAGAATAAAACAACCCGGATAAAGAGAAAATTTCCAATAAATAATGATTAAAGTCTTTAAACGTTCTGTTATCAACGTCTGCTGTAAATTCGGAGAAGGAAGAATCTGAAGCCCATGCAGAATCTGCCTCATCTAATTGCTTCAACCTGTTGAAGCATGCCTCCAAAGCATCCAGGATAAATTTGAAATAAGATTTGTCATCCGAACCGAATAAAGTTCTAAGTTTAGTGTTCAGCAGTTCTAAAACATTGCATTTTCTGCCTACGGACATGTTGCCGTTAATCGCTGTATTTACAAACGAAACAAAATAATGTTCTTGCAGTTGAGATTTTGCGGCATATTTTTTCTCCGCTTTTTTCACCTCATCAATGGCATTTAAATATACAGACAAGTCATTGTATTCCATGATTCTTTTAATTATTGGTTTATATGTTTTTCATTTTGTTTACTTCCATTCTCTATTTTGTTCTCGAATCCGAACAGAGGATACCCCCCCTGCGGTGGCGAACGATGCAGTTGCATAGCTGTATATGCGTATTTCCGCGCTGTTGAACAGGCCGAAAAAGCCTTCCCGGTTGTTGAATATTTTGATCTTGTTGATGCGTGTGTAAAACATACTGAATCAGGTGTTTATTAAGTTTGGTAAAATGATAGTTATCGTTTTATAAAATGATAGTTATCGTTTCGGGAAACGATAGTTATCGTTTTCGGGAAAGATCCTTATCGTTTTTTGAAAACATCCCGATCTTTTTCCGGAGAGAGACCGGGACGTTTTTTTTGCGTATTCCCCTTACAGTTTTTCGAACTTCAGGTTGTTCAGCATTTCCTTCAAATCGGCGCCCGGACGGAAAATGACCTTGCGTGATCTGATCAAAGACGTCGTAAATTTCCTTCGTTTCGGCGCCCCAGCTCCCGACTCCTACCTGGAAAGAATCGAAATCGCCGAAACGAACGATTTTACCGTCACTCAACTGTTCCGTCAATACCTGCGTCAGCGCTTCCAGCTCAAAGCAGGACGAATATTTTCTTGTAAGAGTAATCATGTGAAAAAAATTATAAATCCACGCTATTTAAATCAGCGCTGCAAATGTATTATATTTTTTATAATAATTCGATCATAGAGTAATTTTTTTTGAAATATTCATTGTTTTTCTTTTGTCCGGTGCCGTCCCGAACCTGCCAAAGAAAATAACGATAGCATCATAGCGTTTAAAAACAGCGACTTACAATCAAAAACAGCACTCTGCTTCAGCTTTTACTTTCCTTATCCCTGATACGTACGCCACGAACAGGCATCAATAATATCTTTCCTGTTAAACCGGAATGATGTCCTTTGTAATGCAGGATATGGTCGCCAATAAACTGACGACCACATGCTTTACACAAATAATTTTGCTTTTTCGATATATTTTTATCGTTTTTCTTTACCTTTGTACGTTGGCAATCGGGACAATGGTTATTGAGTTTGGAAATATGAAGGGTTATTGCTATTTTATAAAATGCCTTTTTTTGAACTGACTGCCAGATTTTTATATCAGTATATTTTTTACATCACCACTAAGAATCGCAGCAATGACTATACAGGAATTTACAGAATTATTAAAGAATCTACCGAAAGAATGTGAGTGGGTTAAGTTCAATTGGTTGGCAACACGGTTAAATCCGCGGATTGATTTCAATATCTTTGAGTTTGATGTTGATGAAAAGCATTTTGTGTTATTTCGCGTACCGGCAACCCGGAATATGCCGGTCAGTTTCAAAGGTGAATAAAAATGAGCATTTTTGACGAATATATCAAACAGGGCGAACCTGAAAAAAGGGAAAAAAGTTACGCATGGCAAACGGCAATTGGCTTGCAGGGAGGTTGACGGGCTGAAACCTTCGCCGTATCTTATCGAAACCGCAAGGCAAAACATTGAGAGCGATATTACGATTGATGAAGTAAAATATCGCATTGGCAGTTACTACAAAGTCAAACCAGTCAAGGATGAGACTGACAGAATGGAAGAAGCAGACAAGGTTTCCGCCCGGATTGCAGGAATCTTATCTGAAAAAACCTTCACTTTTTCGCCGGCAGAATACATAACCATTCATAAGAGGCTTTTTGAAGGAATTTACCGGTTTACAGGCAAAATCAGAAATTACAATATCAGCAAAGCCGAAGAGATTGCCCGCCACATTCGGAAGTCGGAACGAACAGTAAAAACCATAACCGGCAATCTGCAACAAAAAAACTTGCTCGAACGATGCAATGGCAAGCGAAATGGTTATTGGCTTATAAAAGGAGGAGGAAAGTAAAATGGAAAAGTATGCGCCGATATCAGGTATCGAACACGATAATGGCCAGCAATCCATTCCCTTATCCATGTCGCTCCATCGGTGATAAATACCGGCCGGTGATCCAACCTGCCGTAAGAGTCGATTATTTTTTGAAGTCTTTCTCCAAAATCGTTGCTGTTTCCCAAACGCGCTGCATATTGTGAGGCAGACAAATAAAAGGAATTACTGTCGGGATTCAGACAGTCACTCTCCTTGAAGAGTCTGCCCGGCCTGACTTCTTTCCACGGCTCTTTCTCCCGCGTACACAGCATGGAACCGTCTATCTCCACATAGAGAACATCCTCTTTCGATAACGGGGGAAGGATACGTTCTGTCTGCTTCTCTTCTTCCTCTAAAGATTCTCCCACACGATCCGTAACCCGGTAAACCTGTGAAGGACTGACCTTGACCCGTGTGAACTTTTCCGGTATCTCCCCGCTCTTTGCAAAACATTCCAAATGGCCTGCATACGTTATCAATGCCTGCATGAATGGACTGATCGCAAACCCGTTAACTAACCCCTGCATATAAGGGTGAGATTTGTTGATGTTTATTTCTCCGAATTTGGTAAGCGTTTTTTTTTACGCCGGTCTTGGGTTGAAGACTGCTCATTCATGTGATTTTCCAAATACAAGCGTCCCAAATCCTGCCATATCTGGTCGAAGAATTTTTCGTAATCATAGAAATTGTCCTTCGCTTTGAGGGATTCTATTTCCCCGTATCGACTGGCCGCCATGGCTAAATATTCTTCCTTTATCATTGCTTATAATCTTTTTAATCCTCGCATAGGTAATACTTTTTGGACAATGCGACAATTTGAATTGAACCCATACAAACCGCCATGCTTTACCTGCAGGTGATGAACCTCTCTGCCAAAAAAGCGTTTTCTCCCTTCGACAGACTTTACCGCAAATGAAACCACATTTTGAACCGGCAGACATAATCTGCCGCTTTGGCCCGGCCTTTGAAGAACAGCACCGACCACCCTTTTTTCAGCAAAAAGCGCTGGAAGCAGTCAGCCTGTGCCGCACGGCAGCGCCGGGCGGACAGAAACAGCAATGTATGCACCGCTGCCATGAACATGTCAGTTACAGTTCCTGCCGCAACCATCACTGTCCCAAATGTCAGAACAAGGAACGCGAACTGTGGATACGGCAAATCCGGGAGAGGCTTCCCCCGTGCAGGTATTTTCATGTGATCTTCACTCTCCCGTCCTCTCTGAACGGACTCTTTATCGCCTTTCGGCAGGAAATGCAGGATATCCTTTTCCAGGCTGCCGGGCAAACGCTCGAACAGTTTGCCGCCATGCCCGCTTACCCGGGCAAACCGGCATGATCGCCGTCCTGCACACCCGGGGACAAACCCTGACGCTGCATCCCCACCTGCACTGTATTTGTCCCCGATGGCGGTATCAACGGCAGCGGGCAACGGGTTCGGGCGAAAAAGACGGACGGCCGCTCGCCTTTCCTCTTACCCGTCATCCCCATGGCGAGGATTTTTCGCGAACAGTTCCTCAGCCTGATGTCGAAAATATTGAAGAACAGACCCGGCTGCCGCATACCTTCCGTCCGGGGAAAACACTTCAATATCAACATACAGCCCCCCTTCAGGGAAATCGACCACTTAATCAATTATCCGGGACATTACACCCATAAAACTGCGATCGGCAATCACCGCATTCGCAACATTGACAGCCGGGGCATCGTATTCTCCTGTAAAGATTATCGGGACAGGGCCACTGTAAAGGAGATGTTCCTCACGGGCGAAGAATTCCTCCGGTGACTCTGCCTGCATATCCGGCAAAGAGGGTTCAGGGAAATCCGTTACTTCGGTATTTTTGCCGCCTCCAGCCGTCGGCGGCTCAATTCCGTCAGACTTGCTTCCGGTCCGGCGCCCATTCAGCCCCGTAAAAAGAAAAACCGGAAAGAGGACGTTCGGGAAACAGTGAAGTACGATTCCTGCCTCTGTCCGGAATGTAAGGAAGGTATCATGGTAACGATCGAACGGATCTTTCCGCCGGGCAGACCGCCGCCACGGATGACGCAAACGAATATCTCCCGAACGCATCTGTGATATCTGTTCCTCCACCGGAGCAGACAGGCGGGCTATTGCCCCATGCGTAAATACGACTTCGGATAAAACGGAATGAAACGGGAAAAAGACGCTGAACGGATGAAAAAAGGAAGACCGTACCTGAATCACCCCTGTTACGGATCGAACAGTACAGCCCCGAAAAGGCCCGACATACCGTAATCCCCATAACAGAAACCGCAACGAAAACACGCTCACACAAACTTTACGGATAATGCTTTAATAATGGATTCACCGGGCTACATGTTGGACTTTCGGTCACACGTAGCCCTGTTGGGTTATCCGGATTGGACGCCTGCCAACGTCAGCCCAATGTCGTCAACTTAAGGCTCATAAGGCACGTTTATAGTTAGTTAACGTATAGAATTTACCATTAAGTGGATGTTTTCTGGCTCGGGAATATTTTCGTCCGGGCCTGACCGGTTCCAGGTGTTTCCCGAATAAATTTTCCAACTCCATTAAAATAGCTAACGGCTGTTTTTCCATAAACAAACTGACAACACGGTGTTTGAGCATGCCCAAACTCACATTCCTATTCACACGGTACCGGCTTTTCCTTTGCCTGTTAACGGCTTTAAGACAGGGCTCACTTTGTTTTTCTATCAGGCTTTGAAGATTCAACAGCAGCAGGCTGGCTGCAAAACTCTGTTCAATACAACCTGACGGATGCCGCTGAACTGTACCGGCTGGAGCTTTTCCTTCAAATGACCGTAACCCGTTTCTATTCCCCACCGAAAACCATATACTTCCTTCATCGACTGAGAATCATAAACATGTGAATCATACAGATTAGTGACCGGTACTTCGGTTTCTCCCGTGTTGAGCATAACCTTGACCATATGTATGCTAAGACCGGTGGTGCTACTGATGACCCTGCCCTTCTCTGCAAGCCTCTTTCTTGAACAATAGCCCGGATACCACAGTGTGGTCAGATCCTTCCGGGGTAATATAGCCTCTGTCCAGAATCAGCACTTTATCCTCAAAGTCCATTTCTTCCAGTAATTATGCATAGGCACTGTCTTCGGATGAACAGCAGGGATGAAGCGCTCCTTTTACAGTCAATTCGTTCAGCACATTATAAAAAAGACAGATACGGGCCATAACGCTTACCGGTTTTTCAGCGTGCTGATTACTGGTTCCTCCGAAGGCCTTCTTCAAAGATTCCGTTTGTGGAAGCGGAACGGTACTCCCGTCGACTGCCCACAATACCATCCCCTTCCATCGCTTCACGTACGAATCGCAATGCCGGTAAAAACCGTTAACCAACACCCTGTTGCAGGCATAAAAAAAGGCAGGTTTCAGGTTCCCGCGCTGTTTGCTGAATGCCTGTTTGGTGCAGCTTTCTCCCGGAAAAACATGACTGAAAAAATCCGTTACTCAATACTCAGGCTTCGCTTCATGGCATTGAGGATCATCAATATCAATACGGGAAAGGTTAATATCCGGCGACGCGTGAAGTCTCTTGCCTTCTCTACCGTATATTTGCTTTTCTCCGCACAGCCGGTAATTGCTGTTTCCATAAATCTTTTTATTTCATTTATTATTGCTACATTTGCATCTGCCATTGGACTGTTCACTGTGTATCATTTTTTGTTTTCAATTCTAAAATAATACTTTTGAATCTATTTCCAATGGCTTTTTTATTATTTTTCCTTAAGTTGACGACATTGGGCTGGAGCCTTCGCCGAGCCGAGTTGAGGAGAGGAGTTCGCTCTACCCGGGCTGCGCCTGCGGCTTGTACGGAGTTCTCCAAATCAGACGTCTTCCGGCATCAACTTGCCGTGCACAAAAGGTACTGCGTAACATCCTTATTAACAAGATAGAATGATGAAAAAATACTTATATAGCCGGTTTGTGACCGCAATCGCAGCAGTGGTGTGCGGTGCCGTGCGAGGGAATGCCGGAATGAGGATTATACTCCTGACGATGTCCTGCTTTTTTGTGATTGCCTGCGTTTCCTGTTTGCGGCAGCAAGCTCCTGCTACCGGACAGGGCGCTGAAAAAGACAGTCTTTCTTTGGCTTCTTTTCCCGGTAAATCGCCGAAGGCGGATGCGTTGCAGGAGCATTTGCGCCTGAAAGCGGATTCGGCCGGGGTTTACTGCCGTTCCAGGGGGTTTAGCGAGCGGTATTGCATACTGGTCAATTTCAATATTCATTCGGGGAAAAAACGTTTTTTTGTATGGGATTTTGAAAAGGATACGGTTTTGTATGCGAGCCTGTGCGCTCACGGGACGGGGCGGGAAAGTACACCTAAGAAACCTGTGTACAGCAATGATCCGGGCAGTTACTGTTCTTCGCTCGGGAGGTATAAGACCGGCGTTTCCTCCTATAGCCGGTATGGGATCCATATCCATTACAAGTTGCATGGACTGGATCCGACCAATAATAACGCCTTTAAACGCATTATTGTCCTTCATTCACATTCGCCTATGCCGGACAGGGAAATTTATCCGCTCTATTTACCGCTGGGATACAGTCTGGGATGCCCCGTTATTTCCGATCCGGTGATGCGTAAAGTAGATACGCTTTTGAAAGAAAGCAAAAAACCGGTTCTGTTATGGATTTATGACGAACCGGTCATTTATATTCACACGGAATGATTTTGTGCATTGAGGGCTGATATCCGGAACGGATTCAAACGGAGAGCTGTATTACCGGTGTTCAATCGAAACATACGGGAGCTTTTCGTTAATCGTATTTTTATAAGCCGGACGAATAATGCGTTTACCGGCAAAATTAAGTTCTTCGTTACGGTGAGCGGTCCATCCGACGATGCGCGCCATGGCAAATAACGGGGTATAAATTTCTTTCGGCAAACCGATCATATCGTATACGAAACCGGTATAAAAGTCAACATTACTGGAGACCTGTTTCCCGTTGTTCTTAACCCTGGCGAAGACTTCGACTGCGCGCTGTTCGAGCAATTCGAAAAATTCAAACTCTTCACAGCGTCCTTTTTCGAAGGCCAGTTCGCCGGCCAGTTCGCGGAGCAGTAATGCGCGCGGGTCTGAGATTGTGTATACGGCATGTCCGATACCGTAGATCAGGCCGGTTTTATTGTAGGCTTCCTTTTTCAGGATGCGGGTCAAATACCGGTCTATTTCATCCACATTTTTCCAGTCTTTTATGTTCTCCTTCAAATGGCTGAGCATATCAACCACCTGGAGGTTTGCGCCTCCGTGCAGCGGGCCTTTGAGCGAGCCGATGCCGGCTGCTATGGAAGAATAGATATCCGTCATTGTGGAGGAGGTGACACGGACGGTAAAGGTGGAGTTATTACCGCCGCCGTGCTCGGCCTGCAGGATCAGGAGAAGGTCGAGCATGCGTGCGTCGAGCTGCGTATAATCACGCTTGAGCATGTGAAGGAAATTCTCCGCCAGCGAAAGCTGATCATGCGGATGGCGGATATGCAGGGAGCGCTCCTTGTTGTGATGGCGCAGCACGTTGTAGGCATAAGCAATAATGGTCGGGAAGCGGGATATGAGCTTGATGGACTGGCGCATCTGGTTTTCGCGGGACAGGTCGTCCGGAGTGGCGTCAAAATTGTACATTTGAAGCACACACCGCGACAGTGTATTCATCACATTTTCACCCCGCAGCTGAAGGATGCTCATGGTTGTTTCGTGCGTCAGCGGCATGTTTTCGCAGATCAGTTCCCTGAATTGCTGCAATTCTTCCCTGTCGGGAAGATGTCCGGAAAGAAGCAGGAAAGCGACTGCCTCGAAGCCAACCCGCTTCTGTTCCACCGTTCCGTGAACCAGGTCTTCCACATCATAGCCCCGATAGTACAGTTTGCCGGGAACGGGTTTTAACGTCCCGTCGCCGGAGCGTTCATATCCTACCACGTTCCCGATGTTTGTCAGTCCCACGAGTACGCCCGAACCGTCTTCGTTGCGAAGCCCGCGCTTTACGCCGAGTTTTTTGAATAGAGAGCTGTCAATTTTGGAGGTCTTTTTGATCGTCTCGGCCAGTTTGTACATTAAATATTCCTTTTTCATCATTGTCCGGTTTTTATAAGTTATTCATATTTTCGATCAGGGCTTGCCGGAAGCGGGAGGTGGTCAGGTATTTCCCGTCCGGCATGAAGGAGGAGAGGTCGGCAGTTGCATTTCCTTCCGTAAAGCAACGCTCCATTGCGCGGATGATCAGTGTGGCGGCTTCGTTCCAGCCGATGTATTCGAGCATCATGGCGGCGGAAAGGATCAGGGAGGAGGGGTTGGCGCGGTTTTCGCCGGCGATGTCGGGCGCCGTCCCGTGTGTTGCTTCAAAAACAGCATGTCCCGTCAGGTAATTGATATTGGCGCCGGGGGAAATCCCGATTCCTCCGACCGTGGCCGCCAAGAGGTCGGAGATGTAGTCGCCGTTCAGGTTCGGAGTGGCTATGACCGAGTAGTCTTCCGGATGGAGGAGCGTATTTTGCAGGAATGCGTCTGCGATGACATCTTTGATGATGACTTTTTTCTTCCTTTTGGCTTCCTGCAGCATTTGTCCGGCGATTTCCGTTCCGCAGGTCAGGGCCGTTTGCCGGTACAGGCGCATGGAAAAGATGCTGTCGCCAAATTCCTGTTCCGCGACTTCGTAGGCCCAGCGGTTGAAGCCTCCTTCGGTGAATTTCATGATGTTTCCTTTGTGTACGAAGGTGAGGCTGGGCAGCTGATGCGCCAGGGTATAGCGGATGGCTGCCCGGACGAGGCGTTTGGTGCCTTCTTCGGATACGGGCTTGACGCCGAAGGCGGAGCTTTCGGGGAAGCGTATTTTTGTGACGCCCATTTCGTCGCGCAGGAAGTCCAGGAATTTTTTTGCTTCGGGAGTTCCCCTGTCCCATTCGATCCCGGCGTAGATATCTTCGGTATTTTCGCGGAATACGGTCATATTTACTTTCTGCGGTTCTTTGAGCGGGGAAGATACGCCTTTGAACCAGCGGACCGGACGCAGGCAGACGTACAGGTCCAGCATTTGCCGCAGGGCTACGTTGATGGAGCGGATGCCCTGTCCGACCGGGGTGGTCAGGGGGCCTTTGATGCCGATGAGGTATCCGTTAAATGCATCCAGTGTGGCACAGGGGAGCCATTCGCCGTTTTCCCGGAATGATTTTTCCCCGGCCTGCACTTCGATCCAGTTGACGGAGCGGGTTCCGCGGTATGCTTTCAGGAGGGCTGCATCCACTGCTTCCCGACATGCGGGTGTGATTTCACTCCCGATGCCGTCGCCGGTGATATAGGGGACGGTCAGGCGGTCGGGGACGGTCAGGCGTCCGTTGATGATTTTCAGTTTGCTATTGTCCATTTTTCAATTCATTGTTTATTGTGAAAGACTGTTTGCGTTCAGTGCGGAGCCGGCTTTGAACCATCCGATCTGCACCGTGTTACAGGTATGGTTTACTTCGAAGGAGGCGGTTGTGCCGTCGGCATGTGTCAGCGTGACGGTCAGTGGCCGGTGCGGGGCGAAGGCTGTCAATCCGGTGAGGGCGAACGTGTCGTCTTCGCGGATTTTGTCATAATCCTCCGGACGGGCGAAGGTGAGGGCGAGCAGGCCCTGCTTCTTCAGGTTTGTTTCATGTATCCGGGCAAATGATTTGGCGAGGATGGCTTTTACGTTCAGGAACCTCGGTTCCATGGCTGCATGTTCGCGCGAGGAGCCTTCGCCGTAATTGTCTTCCGCCACGACGATGGAGGGGATGCCTTTCGATTTGTATTCTTTGGCGACGGCCGATACGGTGCCGTAGAGGCGGCTTTCGCGGTTCAGGACGCAGTTGGTTTTGCCGTTAAAGGCGTTGACGGCTCCCATGAGGAGGTTGTCCGAGATGTTTTCCAGGTGTCCGCGGAACCGCAGCCATTCGCCGGCCATGGAGATGTGGTCGGTTGTGCATTTTCCCTTTACCCTGATCAGGAGGGCCATGCCGGTGAAGTCTTTTCCGTTCCAGGCGGGGAAGGGCCGGAGCAGTTGCAGCCTTTGCGAGTGGGGGAGAACGGTTACCTGCCCGGTTTTTCCGGTGGGGGGGACGAATCCTTTGTCGACGTGCGGGAAGCCGCCGGGTGGAAATCTGTTTCCCTGTGGGGGATCGAGGGAGACCCATGCCCCGTTTCTGTTTTTCAGCCGGTCTTTGAGCGGATTGAAGGAGAGGGAGCCTGCGATTGCGAGCGCCACTGTTATTTCGGGGGATGCGATGAAGGAGTGGGTGTTGGGATTCCCGTCCGCGCGTTTGGCGAAGTTGCGGTTGAATGACGTTACAATTGTATTGGGTCGCGCGGGGTCGCTGTTGACGCGCGTCCACTGTCCGATACAGGGGCCGCAGGCGTTGGCCATAATTACGGCGCCGCTGTTTTCGAGCGTTTTTACCGTTTCCGTATGTTCGATCATGCGGGAGCCGGGGTTTACGATGAGCTGCGCGCGGACGGGCAGGTTTTTTTCTTTTGCCTGGATGGCCAGTGAAGCGGCGCGGTCGAGGTCCTGGTAGGAGGAGTTGGTGCAGGAGCCGATCAGGCCGGCTTCCACGCGGTCGGGGTATCCCATTTCCCTGACCTTTGCGGCCAGGCGGGAGAGAGGTGTTGCGGCGTCGGGCGTGAAGGGGCCGTTGACGTGGGGTTCCAGTCCGGAGAGGTCGATTTCGAGGAGGCGGTCGTAGTGGTTTGCGGGGTGGGCCGTTACTTCGGGGTCGGCCTGCAGGCTGTCGCGTACGGCGCCGGCCTGTGCGGCAAGGCGGGGTCTTCCGGTTGCCTGCAGGTAGAGTTCCATTTCGCTGTCGTAGGGAAAGATGGAGGATGTGGCGCCCACTTCGGCGCCCATGTTGCAGATGGTGGCTTTTCCCGTTGCGGGAATTGAGCGGGTTCCCGTTCCAAAGTATTCGATGACGGCGTTTGTGGCTCCCTTTACGGTCAGGAGGCCGGCGAGTTTGAGGATTACGTCTTTGGGGGAAACCCATCCGGATAATTCGCCGGTCAGGCGGACGCCGATGATGCGCGGCATTTTCAGTTCCCACGCCATGCCGGTCATGACGTCTACGGCATCGGCTCCCCCGACGCCGACGGCGAGCATGGCGAGGCCTCCGGCATTGGGGGTATGCGAATCGGTTCCGACCATCATTCCGCCCGGGAAGGCGTAGTTTTCCAGCAGGGTCTGATGGATGATTCCGGCTCCGGGCTTCCAGAAGGTGATGCCGTAGCGGTCGCAGGCGCTGGCCAGGAAAGTGTATACTTCCCGGTTTGCGGCGGCGGCTGTTTCCAGGTCTTTTTCCGCTCCCAGGGAGGCGCGGATCAGGTGGTCGCAGTGGACGGAGGCGGGGACTGCCGATTCTTTTTTTCCGGAGATCATGAACTGCAGCAGGGCCATCTGCGCCGTGGCATCCTGCATGGCAACGCGGTCGGGCCTGAAATTGGCATAGTCTTCGCCCCGTGCGCAGGGTTTGAGGCCGTGCGGGTCATACAGGTGGGCATACAGGATTTTTTCGGTCAGGGTCAGCGGTTTTCCGAGGACCGTTCTGATTTTTTTTATTTGCCGCGCGTACGCTTTGTAACAGTGATTCTCCATAATTGCGTTTTTTGAAATTATTACATTTTTACAGTCAGTGCAAAGTAATACATATTTTCCGGAAACGGTTACAGGCGGCCCGTTATTTATGCATTATTTTTGTTTTTTTGCACTTGTACTGTTTTATAAGCGGGAACGGATTCCGTGCGGGCGGTCCGGCCCGATATGCCGGGGGATTCGGCGGCGGCGGGTATCCCGTGCGGCGAGGCTCCGGCGGGTGTCCGGGCAGTTTCGGGGGATGTCCCTGCAATCCGTGGGTCATGACCCGCAATCCGCAGGGGATGACCCGCAATCTGTAGGGACGCCCCGGCAATCTGAAGGGGAGCACCGGCAATCCGTAGGGGAGCACCGGCAATCTGCAGGGGAGCACCGGCAATCCGGGAATTTCCGTCGATACGAAGGCTCTGCGGGCTATTGCGGCATTATACGGTCAGGGGTTCTCCGTTTTTCCGCCCTGAAATTCTTCGACGGCTATTTTGGCAACGACTTTCCGTATATCTCCCTGTCCGATGCCCGGTGCGTGCCCGTCTTCGGGGAAGTATACGGCAAACTGTCCGGGATAGAGTTTGGTGTACGCTGTCGGGAAGTCATGGTAGAAGATGACGTCTTTCCTGTCGTCGTACGGTTGCGAAACGATCATCAGTTCGTCGCCGGCTTTCCATCCGATGGTTTCGACGCCGATGATCGGTGCCTGTATGTCGATAAATTTTTTGTGCGATTCGAGCACGGCGTCCTGCGGGTCTTTGCCCCTCGAACGCGAGATGGAGAAGTACAGGCGCGGATCGCCCGTTTCGATAACTCCTTCCTTCAGCTGCGAAAAATCCGTGTGTTTGATAAAGTCAAATGCTTTTTTGAACAGGGGGTGCAGCGATTCATACTGCCGGGAGTTTTCCAGTGAATCCAATATCATAGCCATTCCGTTTTTTTTTAGTGATACATTCTACTTTTTACCTGATATAAGGCATGTAGAAATAACGGCCTGTGCCCGGCATTGTTGCCCGCCGTTATGCAAAATAGTTACAAACATCTATAAAAAAGGTGCACCGCGGGACAGGCCCCGGTGCACCTTTTGCGGACGGGCACGGATCCGGGGAATCAGATCCCGCTGAAATCCACGCCGTCGAACAGCAGGGACGGGATACGCCAGCTGGACGAAAGGCGGGCGTCGTTGCCGGTTTCCACCAGGCGGCTCCAGAGTTCAAGCATATTTCCCGTAATGTTCATTTCGTTTACCGGCTGCGTTGTCCGGCCGTTTTCGACCAGGAATCCTTCGATCCCGTACGAAAAATCGCCGGTCGTGCTGTTGCAGTTTCCCCCGTTGAAGCCGGTCACCAGGATGCCTTTGCCGGCGGACTGCAGCAGTCCGTCCAGGCCGTTCGCGCCGGGCGGCACGGTCAGTATGGACGGCGAGCCGACGGTTTGCGGCATCTTCATCTTGTTTGCATTATACGTATCCAGGTAGTATTCCGTCAGTGTTCCGGCGTCAAATACCGTGATTTTCCGGGTTGCCACTCCCTCGCTGTCAAAGTAGCGGGCGCCGGAGGCTTTCACCAGGTGCGGCTCGTCGACAAGCGTCATTTTATCGCCGAACACTTTGCGGCCCTTTTTATCCAGCAGGAAGGAATCCTTTTGCTGGATGGAAGACCCGTGGATGGCGCCGATGACGGGCGACAGCAGGCGGCGCGCGTTCATGAAATCAACGATCATCGGCATCCTGGCGGAGGCTATTTTCCGCTGTCCCAGCTTTTGGAGGGCGCGTTCCAGCGCTTTTCGACCGATCCCGTCCTTTTGCAGCGTGTCAAAATACAGGGAAGACTCGTGCCAGTAGGAGCCGGGGCGGGCGTCGCCTTCGCCTTTGATGCTGGCTTCTCCGAAGAGGGAAAAGTAGGAATCGGCCGTTTCCCCCTCGAAGCCGTTGCTGGCGATCCGGTAGCTGAAGTTCTCACTGTCGGAGTAGGACGAACTCGCATCTACGACACGCGGGTCCTTTCCCGTCATTTCATCGCATACGCGCATGGCGAGGGCCACCTTGTCGTCCGGCTGCAGGCTTGCGAACGTCCTGTCGTATAACTGCAGGTCCGGGCTTCCGCCCCTGTAGTAGAGGGATTCGTCCGGAAGCGCATGGGCTTCGTCTTCGGCCAGGTAGCGGGTTGATTCGATCCCGTTGCGGATGAATTTCCCCAGTTCTTCCCTTTCGAGGCGGTTCGTTGAGATGGCGCCGAAGCGTCCGTCCACGAACAGCTGTATGGACAGGCCGTTTTCGGAAGCCTGCTGCAGGCGGTCCATTTTCATGCCCCGGATTTCGAACGAGGCATTCGAGTTACTGTACAGGCTCAGGCGCGCGGCCCGGCATCCGTTCTTCAGGGCATATTCCATGGCCCACTGTGCGAGTTTTTTCTGTTCATCTGTGATCATATCAGCTTTCTCCTCCTACGGTTAATTTACTTACCAGCGCCGACGGCATACCCAGCGTCACGGGGCACGACTGTCCGTCCTTGCCGCACGTCCAGGAGCCTTCATCCATTTCAAAGTTGGATCCCGTCATGGTGATGTCGGCCAGCGCTTTCGGCCCGTTTCCTATTATATTAATGTCCTTGACCGGCTGTGTCAGTTTTCCGTCCTCGATCAGGTATCCGTTTTTCACGAAGAACGTGAAATCCCCGGCGCCGATCTGCACCTGTCCGTTGGTGAATTTGGACACATAGACGCCCCGCTTCACGGAGGCAATAATTTCCTCTTCGCTGTAATTGCCCGCTTCCATGTAAGTCGCCCGCATCCGGGGGATGGGTATGGCGCGGAACGATTCGCGGCGTCCGTTACCCGTCGGCGCCACGCCGTAAAACTTCGCACTGATACGGTCATGCAGGTAGCTGGCGAGTATCCCCCCGCGCACGATGTACGTCTTCTGTCCCTCGATCCCCTCGTCGTCGATATTGACGGCGCCCCGGTTGAAACGGAGGGTGCCGTCATCCACAATATTAATGTGCGGGTCGCAGACTTTTTTATTCAGCTTATCCGAAAAAATGGATGTGTTTTTCCGGTTGAAATCCGCCTCAAAGGCGTGCCCGATAGCTTCGTGGAGCAAAATGCCCGAACCTCCCGCGCCCATGACAACGGGCATCTCTCCCGCCTTCGGCTTCACGGAGCTGAAAAGGATGGAGGTGCTTTCGACGGCTTCCTTTACGACCGTGTCCACCAGCCGGTCCGTAAGAAATTCAGCGCCCATGCGGAAGGCCCTCGAAGCGCCGTTGCTTTCCATCCGCTCGCCGTCGGCCATGATACACTGTGCGCCGATCGTGACCATCGGCCGGTAGTCGCGGCAATACAGCCCTTCGGAATTGCAAAACAGGATGTGCGACGTCCGGTCGCTCAGCCATGCGGAGACTTTCGTGACCCGGCTGTCGGCTTCAAACAGCCGGTCGTTAATCTTCTGCAGGTACGGCATCCGGTCTTTCACCGTGACGTCCTCCCATCCGGTCTCAATTTCGTATAACCGGTTTTTCACCCGGATCTCCGTCAGGTTGACCGGTCCCGGCGAAGCCGTCCCGCCGTTCGCGATACGCGCCGCCGTACGCGCTGCACGCAGCATGTCCTCCGGCGTGATGTTTTCGACATACGCATACCCGGTCCGGTCGCCGGCAACCACCCGCACGCCCATTCCGAAATCAATATTGGAATAGGCACGGTTCACCGCTCCGTCCTGCAGGCTGATGCTGTTCGAAAAGGTGTGTTCAAAAAACAGGTCGGCATAATCCCCGCCCTTTTCCAGTGCAGCGGACAATACTTTCTTCAGGTCGTCGCCGGCAACGCCGAAATGCCCCGCCGCAAAGTCCGTCACAGATGATTCCGCGCTCCATCCGCCGGGATTGCCGTTACCGAACACCGACGGCGCGGCGAACGATCCTACCATAAGCCCTCCCGCCTTAATAAAATTTCTCCTGTTAAATCGCATAATTGTTTGTTTATTGTACTGTTTTTTCCCATAGGCGGCAAAATTACATGAAAATTTCAGATTTCC
>JAISCL010000105.1 GCA_031265585.1 Tannerella sp.
CCTTCGACGGCTTTCGACATAGGCCCGGGGCCACACATGTAATATTCGATTTCTTCCGGCTCTTCGTGATTCTTCAGGTACGTTTCGTAAATAACCTGATGAACGAAACCGGCCGTATATTTAATGCGGGCCTTATCGGCTGCCGGATCCGGACGGTCGAGTGCCAGATGGAACTTGAAGTTGGGGAACTCGCGCTCGATTGCGAGGAAATCATCGAGATAGAACACTTCGTTCAACGCACGCGCGCCGTAGAAATACGACATCTTACGGTTGGTCACATGCAGCGTCCGCGTCAGATGCATGATCTGGGCGCGAAGGGGAGCCATACCGGCGCCGCCGCCAATCCACATCATTTCGCGTCCGGAGTTGAATATCGGATGGAAATCGCCGTAAGGGCCGCTCATCGTCACTTTGTCACCCGGTTTGAGCGTAAAGATATACGAAGAGGCGATACCCGGCATCACATCCATAAATCCGACCTGCGGTTTCGGACGGAAAGGAGGCGTGGCTATACGCACCGTAAGCATGATGCGGTCGCCTTCAGCCGGATAGTTTGCCATCGAATAGGCTCGAATCGTCTCTTCGCTGTTCCGGCATTTCAGGCCAAGCAGCCCGAACTGTTCCCATGCCGGGAGATAATCCGGCCCGACAGAGGTTTTATCTATATCTTTATCATAATCCATCGAAAATTCAGGTATCTTAATCTGTGCATACGAGCCGGGAACAAAATCCATGTGTTCACCTTCGGGCAAAGCGACGATGAACTCTTTGATGAACGTAGAGACATTCCTGTTCGAGATGACCGTACATTCCCACTCTTTCACGCCGAACACCTCGTTCGGCACTTTGATTACGATATTTTCTTTCACTTTGGTCTGGCATCCGAGGCGCCAGTTCGCCTGAATTTGCTTGCGCGAGAAGAAGCCTGTTTCCGTCGGAAGGATATTGCCGCCGCCTTCGGGAATCTGACAGCGACACTGGCCGCAACTTCCGCTGCCTCCGCAAGCCGATGAAAGGAATATACCCCGGCTCTGCAGCGTGCTCAACACCGTCCCTCCGATAGGAGCTTCAAATTCTTTTTCGCCGTTAACCACCACCTTCACATTTCCCGATGGTATCAATTTTGCTTTTGCTACAAGCAACGCGCCGACCAGTATCAACGTGATTAAAAGGAAAATCACGGCTCCGGCCATCATTGTTAGTCCGCCTGACATTAATATTATCATTTTACAGAATCATTTTTATGTTAATAATTAGATATTAAGACCTGAGAAACACATAAACCCGATACCCATCAGGCCGGTTATGATAAATGCGATTCCCAGTCCCCTCAATGGTTTCGGAATGTTCGAATAAGTCAGTTTCTCACGGACGGCAGCCATTCCTACGATAGCGACTAACCAGCCGATACCCGAACCAAGCCCGTACGTGGTGGCCTCTCCTACATTGATAAACGCTTTCTGCTGCATAAACAGGGATCCTCCCATGATGGCACAGTTTACGGCTATCAAAGGCAGGAATATACCCAGCGAAGCATACAGGGAAGGAAGAAATTTCTCAACTACCATCTCGACCAGCTGCGTGAACGATGCAATAATTGCGATAAAGATGATAAACGAGAGGAAACTCAGGTTCACTTCCGCATACTGCGCTCCGAGCCAGCTCAGCGCCCCTTCTTTCAATACGTAGTTTTCTAACAGGTAATTAATCGGTAACGTACAGACAAGGATGAACGTCACCGCTACACCTAACCCTAACGCGGTCTTTACGTTTTTCGAAACGGCCAGAAACGAACACATACCCAGATAGTATGCGAAAATCATGTTTTCAACAAAAATCGACCGTACGAATGTGCTTAATATTTGTTCCATTCTTAGTTATTTTTTTTATTTTTCTTCCTGAAGATCTTTATTTCTCGAACGATGTATCCAGATAATAAGGGCACAGCAAATCAATGCCATCGGAGGCATAATCATCAAGCCGTTATTAACATAACCGAGATCATACAGCGCCTGCGGTATGACCGGATATCCGAAAAGCGTACCCGAGCCTAACAGTTCACGAAAGAAAGCGATTATTACCAATATAATACCATAACCCAATCCGTTCCCGATACCATCGAGAAACGACGCCCACGGACGATTACCCAAAGCGAACGCCTCCAGGCGCCCCATCAGGATGCAGTTTGTGATAATCAATCCGATAAACACCGACAGCTGTTTGCTTACATCGTAGGCAAAAGCTTTTAACACTTCGCTCACGACCGTCACCAGCGCGGCCACAACGACTAATTGCACGATGATGCGGATCCGGTTCGGAATGGAATTTCTGATTAATGATATAATTACATTTGAAAAAGCCACGACAGCCGTTACGGAAAGCGCCATAACAATAGCCGGTTCCAGTTTTGCGGTCACGGCCAACGCCGAACAGATCCCGAGCATCTGAATGATGACCGGATTATTCCGGCTCAACGGGCCTAACAAAATCTCTTTATTTTTTCCGGTTAATAGTCCCATAATTCTTTAATTTTTAGCGTTTAGAAAACCAACATAACTCTTCAGGCTGTTCCAAATCATCCGGTCAACCCCATTACTGGTAATTGTCCCGCCTGAAATCCCATCCACATAATCCTGACCCGGAGCCGTTTTGCCCGGTTTCACGATTGCAATGCTCTTAAATTCATTGTTTTTGAATACCTGTTTGCCCGAAAAGCGGGAACCGAATTCACGGGTAGAAATTTCCGCGCCTAATCCCGGGGTTTCTCCCTGATGGCTGAAATCCGCTCCGAAAACCGTGTTTTTATCTTCGTTCACAGAAGCATAGCCCCATATTGGCCCCCAAAGTCCGGAACCGAACATGGCCAGAATATATTTCCGCTGACCGTTGACATCCGCCACAAAAACCGGATAAGTATCTTCCGCGAACATTTTAGCCGCATCTATGGCAAATGCATCACCTTCGACCCGTTCGCCCCGACTGTTTATCAGAAACGATTCTTTTATCAATTCATTATATTTTGCCTCCGTTGCGCTGCCCGACGCCGATACGTTTACCGACCGTAAGATCTGTTGCCGTTTATCATTCGCTTCGTTTTTCTTCTGATAACTTCTCAGCGATTCGGACGTGAAAGCCAGCAAAACCGCCACTAACACGACCATGACGGAAGCATATATTATTGTATATACATTACTGTCTCTATTCATAATCTTTCCGTATTATCATTTTTTTTTACAGCAACTCTTTTCAGACGACGCCTGACATTGCTTTCCACAACATAGTAGTCAATCAGAGGTGCAAATGTATTCATCAGCAGGATTGCAAGCATCATGCCTTCGGGGTATCCCGGATTAAGCACGCGGATGATAATGGCAAAAGCCCCGACAAGCAAGCCGTAGATATATTTACCGGTTTCGGTACGGGCGGAAGTCACGGGGTCGGTGGCCATGAAGACGGCTCCGAATGCAAATCCTCCCAGAAACAGGTGATCAACGGGAGAAACGGTCATTACCACCGTCGTCCCGATTAAATTGAACAGGGCAACCATCACGGCGCCGCCGGCAAAAACGGAAAACATCGTTTTCCAGCTTGCTACGCCTGTAAACAGCAGAATAACGGCGCCTGTCAGAATCGCCAGGACAGACGTCTCGCCGATAGAACCGGGCATCAATCCGATAAAGTAATCCCATGTCGTCAACGGGTTCCCCAATACATCGACCGTATGAAAAGAGCCGATTGATTCCTTGGCTGCAATACCGATCTGTCCGAGAGGCGTCGCACCGGAGAAAGCATCCGCAACCTGCGCCCCTCCGATTCCGAAAACAGGCGCCGTGCGAACAAACACCTGGTCGCCCGACATGGCTGCCGGATAGGCAAAAAACAGGAATGCGCGCGTCACCAGCGCAACATTAAACACATTATAGCCCGTACCCCCAAACACTTCTTTTGCAAAAATCACGGCAAAAGCAGTCGCCACTGCAATCATCCACAACGGCGTATCGACCGGCACAATCATTGGGATTAACATCCCCGACACAAGAAATCCTTCCTGTATCTCTTCTTTTTTCAACTGAGCAACAACAAATTCAATACCTAACCCGACGGCGTACGAAACGACGATTTTAGGCAACACAGCCAGAAAACCGTAAATGAAGGTCATCCAAAACCCCGGCTCAATACCTGTCGCCAGGTTGTGCTGATAACCGGTATTATACATGCCGAACAGCAATGCAGGCATCAACGCTAAAATCACAACCGACATGGTTCGTTTCGAGTCTATGCTGTCATGAATATGCACCCCCGATTTTGAAGTCTCGTTCGAAACGAATAAGAACGTTTCGAATCCTTCAAAAACCGACCGGAACATCGACAGTTTACCGCCTTCTTCAAAGTCAGGTTTAATCTTGTTGAGATATTTCCTTAACGCTTTCACAATTATTTAGTTTTTAATTTATATTTCCGTATAGTTTTTATTCCTTGCGTTTAATTCATCTCTTTATACAGCAAATCCAATCCGTCGCGGACGATTTTCTGTATTTCAATTTTAGATGTATCCACAAATTCGCACAAAGCAAAATCTTCGGGCGCTACTTCGTAAATACCCAGCCTTTCCATTTTATCTATATCAAACGCAATAATCGCTTTCAGGAGATATTCGGGCAGAATATCCATGGGAAACACCCGGTCATATTCATTCGACATAATCATCGCCCGCCGTCCGCCGCGTATGCGTGCATCCGGCACATATTCCGTGTTACTCCCGCGAAGCCAGCTGAAATAGGAGCGGCTCACGCTGTATTTTTTCAGTCCGGGCATAGCCCAGCCGAGAAACTCATCGACATCGTCCCCTTCCGGTATGGCGGTGATCTGGTAATCATACGCGCCAAGATAATCGTCCGGGGTGACTTTCGTTCCGGTCAGCACGTTACCGCTTATCAGGCGCACGT
>JAISCL010000364.1 GCA_031265585.1 Tannerella sp.
TACATGGACGTGTACGGCGTCACCGAAGGCTGGCTTGCCCTGTTCAACCGGACGCCCGAACTTTCATGGGAGGAGAAAATCTACATGAACAGGCAGACTGTCGACGGGAAAACCGTTACAGTTGTGGGACTGTAACGGTATCCGGCGATTTCAGATTTTCCTGTACTTGCAACAACCCGGCAGGGCGTTGTATACATCGTCGGCGGCTTTGTCCGATTCCGTGTCGTGACCGGCTTTGGCAACCGCTTCGCTGACAGATTTCAGGGACGTTTTGCCGGCGTCAAAATGCAAATGCAATTGCTGTTTTTCCAGACTCCATTCGGCTGTTGATACGCCTTCGATGTCTTTTGCCGCCTTTTCGATTCGCGTCTTACACATGCCGCAACTGCCGTTTACGGTCAACATGGCATGTGAAACTTTGCCTTTCGCCCCGGTTGTGTTACTTTCCGTCTTTTCGTTTGACGCGGAATTTTTGTTTGATGCGGCATTTGAGCACGCGCTCACGGCAACTGTCATGGCAACTGCCGCAAATAAGTGTATGATCCGTTTCATATTAAATCATTTTTAAATGAAAGTCCAAATATACGGGAAAAATTTGAAAGATTACGATGAATGTTTATAACTTCTGTTGTTTTTATTTCAATTTTAAGTACAAAACCGTTTACTTTGTCCCCGTTATGAACGAAACGGTTTTAGAAAAATTGAAAGTTTTGGCCGAATCGGCAAAGTACGATGTTTCGTGCGCTACGAGCGGGACTGTACGCAGGAATCAGTCCGGCGGAATCGGAAATACCGTCGGCGGAATGGGAATCTGCCACAGTTTTACGGAAGACGGCCGGTGCGTTTCGCTACTCAAAATCATGCTTACGAATCACTGTATTTATGATTGCGCCTATTGCATCAACCGGAAAAGTAATGACCTGAAACGGACGACATTCAGTGTAAGTGAATTAGTAGAACTGACCATCGAATTTTATCGCCGGAATTATATCGAAGGGCTGTTTCTCAGTTCCGGGGTGGTCCGTAATCCGGATTATACCATGGAGCGCATGGTTCGGGTAGTGAAAGACCTGCGCACGCAACACCGTTTCAACGGATACATACACTTGAAAAGCATTCCCGGATGCAGTCAGGAATTGGTCAATGAAGGGGGACTTTACGCCGACCGTATGAGTGTCAATCTGGAAATACCGACAGAACCGAACCTGAAACTGCTTGCGCCGGATAAAAATTTCCAGACTGTTTTCACGCCTATGCGGTATATCCAGCAGGGAATGTTGCAAAGTCTTGAAGATCGCCGGAAGTTCCTGCATGCCCCCCGTTTTGTGCCGGCGGGACAAAGCACGCAGATGATTGTCGGGGCAACGCCCGAATCCGACAAAGATATACTGTACGTATCGTCGGCGCTGTATAAACGTCCAAGCATGAAGCGCGTGTATTATTCGGGATTTATACCGGTCAATTCATACGACAAACGTCTGCCGGCCGTCAGACAGGCGCCGCTTGTACGCGAAAACAGGCTTTATCAGGCAGACTGGTTAATGCGTTTTTACCACTTCCGGGCCGATGAAATTGTTGACGACCGCTTTCCGAACCTGGATCTTGAGATTGATCCCAAATTAGCCTGGGCGCTAAAGCATCCGGAACAATTCCCGGTAGATGTCAATACGGCCGATTATCAGATGATCCTCCGGGTGCCGGGCATTGGTGTCAAATCCGCCAAACTGATTATTTCCGCGCGAAAATTCGGGTGTCTGACATCCGGTCAATTGAAAAAAATCGGTATCGTGATGAAAAAGGCGAAATACTTTATTACCTGCCGCGAATTGGCGATGAGCAATACCGTAAATGAAGTAACCCCCGAATATGTACGCAAAATGCTGACCGAACCGAAAAAAAAGAAGATGAAGCACGACGAACGGCAATTATCAATCATATTCCCGGAATAGTCCATGTACCGCTGTCCAATCCGGTCGCTCCCGTCTAACCGGATTATGCATCAACTTACAAATTTAACACCGGCTACCACATGACCGTATTTTTTTACGATAAAACCTTTGATGGATTGTTGAGCGCCGTTTTTGACGCATACAGTCTGCATTTATTCCCTGAAAAACTGCTTCAGACCGGGGATGTCACGCCCCTGTTTGCCGGCACATCCCATACGGTCGCTACGGAAGAGGAACACGCCGGGCGCGTATGGCAGGCGCTCCGGCAGAAAGTCCGGAAAAACGCCTGCAATATGCTGATACACGTTTGGTTGTCGGAACTGGAAGGAAGCGATGACTTACTGTTTCGCTATATCTGCAAAACGTTTGCCACTACCCGGAAAGTCGAAACCAATTTCGGCGATGCCGATATCCTCAAAGCGGAGCAGATTGCCCGCAAGGTAAGCCACGAAGCGCAATACATCCGGCAGTTCGTCCGTTTCCAGAAAGCGGCCGACAATATCTTTTTCGCTCCCGTCAAACCGGTCTATAATGCATTGCCTTTAGCCATCGACCATTTCACCGATCGCTTTGCCGACCAGCAATGGGTGATTTACGACCTGCGCCGCAAATACGGATATTTCTACGATTTGCAGACAACGAAAGAGATTACATTTACCAGTGATGACCATCTGTTAAGCGGCAAATTAGACGAGTCGCTGATGGCAGAAGATGAAAAACTGTTTCAGGACTTATGGAAAGGTTATTTCAAAGCCATGACCATCAAAGAACGCATCAATCCGCGTCTGCATAAAAAAAACATGCCGGTAAGATTCTGGCAACACCTTACGGAAAAACAGCCGTAAGTTTACTAAAATCACGCAAAACCGTCTTCCTGCAGCAACTTGTCTATTTTTTCCTTAAACACTTCTTTTCCTGCAGCGCCGATTTGTTTGTCGACCAGTTTACTGCCTTTGAAGAATAAGACGGTCGGGATGTTGCGGATGCCATATTCCACCACAATATCGTTATTATCGTCGACGTCTACTTTTCCTATTTCTACACGGCTTTCGTATTCCGTTGCCAATTCGTCGATGATCGGTCCGACCATACGGCAGGGGCCACACCATTCCGCCCAAAAATCCAAAACGACAAGTTTTTCGCCGTCTAATAAATCTTTGTAATTTTCGTCTGTTACTTTTAATGCCATAACTAATTAAATTTATATTAATTGATTTTAAACTGTACATTTTCCATACCGCTAAGCGCATCCATAAGCTTTTGCGTCACTTCGACGCCTTTGTTTTTTGAGAACATACTGATTGACACATTCCGCAGTTTGTCATCTACAATATTAAAATAGAGCACCGTTTTCCCGCCGTTTGGTTTCATCAACGCCGAAAACTCTTCCACCAGCGTGTCATTCAATTCACTAACCGGCATGGAAATGCTCAGTTTCCGTATCAGTTTATCCTTCTCATCCTGTAAAAGGCTCATCGTTTTTATCTTAAAATCAAGCGTATCGACATGCTTGCTGCGAGGCTCTACCGTCGCACGGATAAACAAATACATACCGGGTTTTCCATATTTGCTGTAATTGATATAATCGTTTCCAAACAAAGCAATTTCACCGTTTCCTGTAAAATCTTCGAGCGTAAGAATACCGTAAGGGGTTCCGCGTTTGGTCATGCCTTCACGAAATTTCGTAACGATGCCACCCAGCAGCAATTCTTTGTTTTTCAGTTCCTCGCGGTTGTTAGTCTCGAACATTCCCGTATTGCAAACGTATGTAAGTATCACACGGTAAGCGTCCAAAGGATGGGCCGAAAGATAAATGCCGATCAACTCTTTCTCTTTGTTCAGACGCTCCAGATCGCTCCATTCTTCACATTTCGGAATTTCCGGTTTCGCAATCTCAATAGCAGCATCTATTCCGAAAAGGGAGTTTGTCGCCATTTGCTTATCCATCTGATATTTTGTCCCGTAGCGGGAAATGATTTCGGTAAAAGTTTCCCCTTTCTCATTAACCGTCACAAACGGTTCCCTGCGTACGCCAAAATTGTCAAAGGCCCCTGACAGCGCAAGACTTTCAATCACTTTCTTGTTACACGCTGTCAGGCTCACCCGCTCTATAAAATCATACATATCTCTGTAAGGACCATTTTGCTCGCGTTCGTCGATCATATTCTGGACAGCCCCCTCGCCTACTCCTTTCACGGCAACCAGCCCGAAACGGATATCCCCTTTTTTATTCACGCCAAACTTGCGGTGCGACTCATTCACATCAGGCCCCAGCACCTGTAATCCCATCGCTTTACATTCGTCCATCGACTTGGTGATTTCCTTTATATTGGACAGGTTACGGCTCAATACGGCAGCCATATATTCCGACGGATAATGTGCTTTCAGGTAAGCCGTCTGATACGCTACCCAGGAATAGCAGGTTGCATGACTCTTATTGAATGCATAAGAAGCAAATTTTTCCCAGTCAGCCCAGATCTTCTCAAGCGTCCTGCGCTTATATCCGTTCGATTCGCCTCCCGTCAGGAACTTTTCCTTCATCTCCATCATTTTATCGATCTGCTTTTTACCCATTGCTTTACGCAGGGTATCACTCTCGCCGCGCGTAAAACCGGCAAGCAGACGGGACAGCAACATGACCTGTTCCTGATAGACCGTAATGCCATACGTGTCTTTCAAATACCGTTCCATGATGGGGATATCGTAAACAATCTCCTCATGTCCGTGCTTACGGGCAATAAAAGAGGGGATATTATCCATCGGCCCCGGACGGTAGAGCGCGTTCATCGCTATAAGATCCTCAAATTTTGACGGCTGGAGTTCCTTCAGGTATTTCTGCATGCCGGCAGATTCAAACTGGAATGTGGCCGTTGTTTTTCCCTGGCAGTATAATTGATACGTTTTTTCGTCTTCTATATTAATATGATCTATATCTATTTTCTCGCAGGTTGTCTGCTTTACATTTTCTACAGCCTCTTTAATGATCGACAGTGTTTTAAGCCCGAGGAAGTCCATTTTTATCAGTCCGGTGTCTTCTATGACGGAACCTTCATACTGTGTCACCAGCAGCATTTCACCGCTCTCCTTATCCTCGGCTGTTGATACGGGTACGATATCCGATATATCCTGACGTCCGATAATGATACCGCAGGCATGAACACCTGTATTGCGAACAGTACCTTCCAACTGGCAGGCAAATTCCAGCGTTTTTTTTATCAAAGGATCAGGCCGCGCCATTTCGGTTTTAAATTCCGGCAGGTATTTCAGGCAATTGGCAAGATTCAACTTTACCGACTGCCCGTCTATTTCCGGCATACGGTCCGGAACCAGTTTGGCAAGACGGTTGGATTCGGACAGTGGCAACTCAAGCACACGGGCCACATCCTTTATGGCCATCTTGGAAGCCATCGTACCGTATGTGATAATATGCGCCACACGGCTATAGCCATACTTGCCGGTCACCCATTTCAATACATCCCCGCGTCCGTCATCATCAAAGTCTATATCAATATCAGGCATGGATATGCGGTCGGGATTCAGGAAACGCTCAAAAAGTAAATCATATTTTATGGGATCAATATCCGTTATTCCCAGACAGTAGGCGACGACCGATCCGGCTGCGGAACCGCGTCCCGGCCCAACGGCTACGCCCATCTCACGTGCCGCCGATATAAAATCCTGCACGATCAGGAAGTAGCCCGGAAAGCCCATCGTTTTCATGGTATTGAGTTCGAATGTGATGCGCTCCTTCATCTCATCGGACAACTCTTCATGATAACGTTCATTCGCCTTCTCATGCGTGAGATGCGCCAGGTAATCCGCTTCGAGTTTGATCCGTATCACTTTTTCATATCCACCCAACCGGAGGTAATTCTTATCGCCGAACTCTTCCTTCAGATCCCGTTCCTCATATTTCCGGCGATATTCCTCTTCGGTTCCAAATGACGGGTCAATTTCAAAAAACGGCATCAAAGCAGGAGAATCAATATCAAAAAATTCTACCTTATCGGCGATTTCAAGTGTATTGCGTAAAGCTTCCGGTATATCCGAAAAGATAGCGTTCATCTCCGCTGTCGTCTTCAACCACTCCTGACGGCTGTAACGCATACGGTTCGTATCATTAATCGATTTATTCGTACTGAGACAGAGAAGTATTTCATGGGCGGCGGCATCGCCTTCATTCACAAAATGAACATCATTGGTCGCTATCAGCTTAATATTATGTTTGCGTGCAATCTCGACAAGCGCCTTATTTACTTCCACCTGACGGGGATAAACGTCCTGTGCGGCATCCGGGTCGTATGTTTCGTGCCGCTGTAATTCCAGGTAATAATCATCCCCAAAAAGATTTTTGAACCACAAAACGGATTCTTCCGCTTTCTTCATATCTCCGTTTTGTATATGACGCGGCACTTCTCCGGCAAGGCATGCGGAGGATACGATCAAATCTTCATGATATTTTTCCAGCAGATCCTTGTCTATACGCGGACGGCCATAAAAGCCCTCCGTCCACGCATAAGAAACCATTTTAATCAGGTTCCTGTACCCTTTCAGCGTTTTTGCCAAAAGTATCAGATGCCATCCGCTAAGATCTTCTTTCCCGGCCTTACTCAGCCGTCCGTTACGCGCACAATAACATTCGCAGCCAATAATCGGTTTGAAGAGCTGTTCTTTCTCTTCATGTATCTTATGGGACAGTTTTCTTACCCTTTCATCATCTTCCTCGGTAGGATTGGCCTTATTGAGCAACTGTTGCAATTCCTTTTCACAGTCGTTGATAGTTCCGAGATACTTACTGTTTTTTTTCTTAATCTTATTATAAAACTCCTTCACCCCGAACATATTTCCATGATCGGTTATCGCAAGGGCTTTCATTCCGTCTTTCTGTGCCTTTTCTATCAGGGCATCAATAGACGCCTGCCCATCAAGCAAAGAATACTGCGTATGTACGTGTAAATGTATAAAGGGTTCCATAACGTTGCAAAATTAGTGATAAAATACATGTCATCATAATAAAGTTATCAACAACGAATGAAATCCCTAATGGATGCTATGAGGTATTTATTTCCCTCTGTCCAGAGGACAGAACGCTGCCGGAATATGTTTCCAGACATTGTCAGTCCTGCTTTCCGGGCAGCCATTTGTACATATCCCTTTCCAGAGGTCTCCGGTTCTGAAAATGAGGATTTTTCAAGTTATAAATGCAAACAGAGGCTACGCATCTCTCCCTTTTACCCATACAATTCGTTATAGAGCCAAAGGCATTTAGTCCGGCATCATTTTTAAAGAGGGTGTGTCAAAAGCCTGAATTTATCAATTTTACCTTTGCCACAGCAGCTGTGAATGGGGTAAAACTTTCTAAAATGGACTTTTGACACACCCTCTTTAAAATGCAGGTCTTACTCCGTACCTGCATTTTTTGTTATGAACTTTATGATTAGTTCTGTGGATGGAACAACTACTGTGCCGTGATCAAAGCCTTGCAGTTCATACAGTTCGATATTGTTTTCAAGGGATCTCATGATCGCTTTCAGATGGAGGTTTTCTTCATAGCGTGCGGTTAATTCCAGCTCTCTGTCGCCCGTAATCAAAAGAGTTGGGGGCAGGCCTTTCCGCACGCAGTTAATCGGGGCATATTCGTCTATTACGGGTATGCCGAAAGGCTGTCCCCTTTCTTTGCGGATCGTATAATGTGTATTGGTCTGCCCGCTCACCGGGATTAATCCTTTGATCCGATCGGCATTAACGCCGTATGCAGCCATATATTTTTTATCCAGTCCTATCATCAGGGCGAGGTATCCGCCGGCCGAATGTCCCGATATAAAGATTTTTCCGGGATCCCCGCCGTATTTCGCAATGTTTTTGAAAACCCATGCCGTAGCTTCGGCAGCATCTATAATATAGGACGGATTTTGTGCTTCGGGACTCAAACGGTAATTGACCGCAACGACAGCGAAGCCTTTATTCTTCAATTCCACGGGTATATGTTTGCTTCCGCCTTCAAGGCCCCCTCCATGAAACCATACGACAGTCGCAAAATTCTCCGCTTTGGCCGGATAATAAATATCCAGTTTGCACCGTTTCTGCCTGTATGTATCCGTATCCGCTTCCCCAATATAGGAAATGTCTTCTCTGAATGCATATCCGCCCTGATTAGACGGATGCTGGGCCGAAACGGCTACCGCGCACAACAATCCTGCTACAATACCTGATAAAAATTTCATAAACTACTCTTTTTAAATCATTTCCATATCTTTTCTATTTCCTCCAGCGATTTTCCCTTTGTCTCGGGAACCATCTTCCAGACAAACAGGGCCGAAAGGAGGGCCATCGCACTGTAAAACCCATAGGTAAACGTACTGCTAAATCCCATCATTCCGGGATAGGTTGACGAGATCAGGTAATTTGCCGCCCATTGAGCCGCAACGGCAACCGCTACCGCCTGTCCGCGAATCTTATTCGGAAACAGTTCCGAAATATATACCCAGCAAATCGGCCCCCACGACACCATAAACGATGCAGTAAACAGGATAATAAACAGAAGTGTAAGTATACTGATGATATCAAAATAAGACAGGACAGCAATCGCGACCATACCCGCCGCCATACCGATCGAACCGGTGATAAGAAGCGGTTTACGTCCCCATTTATCAACGGTAAGGATAGCCACCACGGTAAATATCACATTCACAAGCCCCATTACAATGGTCTGCAACATGGAAGCGTCGCGGGCCACTCCCATACTTTCAAATATACGCGGCGCATAATAAAGCACCACGTTTATTCCCACAAACTGTTGAAAGACGGATAGCAGGATACCTGTCACGATCACTTTCTTACCGTACGAGGAAATCTTAGCCTTCGCGGTTTCGGTAACGGTAGCCGTTATTTCATCTAAAATAGTTTTAGCGCGTTCTTTACCGGCATTGATTTTTTCAAGTACGCTCAATGCTTTTTGCTCATTGTGCGCCAATGCCAGGTAACGCGGGGTTTCGGGAACGAAGAACAGGAGGACAAAAAACAGTCCGGCGGGCAGCGCTTCGGAAGCAAACATATACCGCCATCCGACATCATTCACCCATTCGGGAGACTGCCCTTTCGCAATCCCCCAGTTCACAAAATAGACAACAAGCATGCCGAATATGATTGCAAACTGGTTAAACGAGACCAGGCGTCCCCGTATTTCCGCCGGAGCAATCTCCCCGATATACGTGGGACATACGGCAGAGGCAAGACCGACCCCTATCCCACCCCATATCCGGTAGAAATTAAACATGACAAGCAAACCGGCCGTAGGAGTTCCCTTTTCAAAAAGCAGAAATTCCGGCCAGGCAGAACCCAGCGCCGAAGTAAAAAATAAGAAACCGGCTAACTGCAGAGACCTTTTACGCCCCAAACGGTTAGAAAGAAGACCGGATATGGCGCCCCCCAGAATACAACCGATTAAAGCGCTCGAAACGGTTGCGCCGTGAACAAATGCTTTTCCGTCAAAACCTCCGAAACGAAAAGCCTGGCTTAAAGGATTAATCAGATAAGCCTCTATTGATTTTTCCGCTCCGGAAATAACCGCCGTATCATACCCGAAAAGCAAACCGCCAAGTGTCGCGACCAGCGTTATGCCGAAAATATAAGTAGAATTATATGTTTTATTCATAATCATCAAACCCTCCGAAATCCCCATGCAGGGGATTCTCGAGGGTATTTTAATGGAACCATTTTTCAAATATACATATTCACAATCGCTTCATACAGCTCCTGTTTTCCGCTTGTCCGGGCAGGCTCGCCTTTCTGTTTTGCATAAGCGACCAGCTCTTCCAGCAGCAGCTTGCCGTCTTCAAATTCTTTTCCTTTTCCCGCATCAAACGAAGCATAGCGGTTCTTTACCAGTTTCCGGTACGGAGAATCTTCCAGGATAGCGGCTGCCGTTTCCAGTGCACGTGCAAAAACATCCATTCCCGCAATATGGGCGATAAAAATATCCTCCAGATCCGTTGAACTGCGACGGGTCTTCGCATCAAAGTTCGTGCCCCCTCCCTGCAAACCGCCATTTTCCAGGATCACAAGCATGGCCTGTGTCAGTTCATTGACATCAATCGGGAACTGGTCCGTATCCCATCCGTTCTGGTAATCACCGCGATTTGCATCTATTGAGCCAAGCAAACCGGCATCGGCCGCACACTGCAGTTCATGTTCGAAGGTATGGCCGGCCAGCGTCGCGTGGTTCACTTCAATATTCAACTTAAAATCCTTATCCAGACCGTGTGCGCGAAGGAATCCGATAACCGTTTCGGCATCCGCGTCATACTGGTGCTTCGTCGGCTCCATCGGTTTCGGTTCGATCAGGAACGTGCCGTTAAAACCTTTTGAACGGGCATAATCGCGTGCGGCTTTCAGCATCGCCGCCAGATGTTCCTTTTCGCGCTTCATGTCCGTGTTAAGCAACGAAAAATAGCCTTCGCGGCCACCCCAGAACACATAATTCTCACCGCCCAGTTCGATCGTTGCATCAAGTGCATTTTTAATCTGCACGGCAGCGCGTGCAACCACATCAAAATCGGGATTCGTAGCCGCCCCGTTCATATAACGTTTATGTCCGAACACATTTGCCGTACCCCACAACAACCGGATGCCGGTTTCTTCCTGTTTCTGTTTTGCATAAGCTACAATCGCTTTCAGATTGGCTTCGTATTCCTCGATTGAATCGCCTTCATCAATTAAATCTACATCGTGAAAACAATAATATTCGATACCCACCTTCTGCATAAACTCAAAGCCTGCATCCATACGCTGTTTTGCAACTTCCAGCGCAGAACTTCCGTCCGTCCACGGAAACGCTTTCGTACCGCCGCCAAACGGATCCACACCTTCAGCACAGAGCGTGTGCCACCAGGCCATCGAAAATTTGAACCATTCCTTCATTTTCTTTCCATAGACCACCTTTTCCGGGTCATAATAACGGAAAGCCAAAGGATTTTTACTTTCTTTTCCTTCAAACTTAATTTTCCCCACCATCGGGAAATACGTCTTTGTTGCCATAATCTCTTTTTTAATTGGTTACTATATTAATCTTCACTCAAAACTTTCAACTCCCAAAGCCCTCACCCACCGGTAATAAGCCTCCAAACTAACCCTTTCATTCTCCTTATCCGGTCTGACGGTCACCACCTTTTTCAGCGTACGGAAGGCATCTTCCGCATTTTTGTAAACACCGGCCCCGATTCCCGCGCCACGTGCAGCGCCTATGGAGCCATCCGTATTATACAGCTCAATCGTGGCGCCCGTAATATCCGACAGTGTCTGGCGGAAAACCGGGCTTAGGAACAGGTTTGCATGTCCGGCGCGGATCGTTTTTGTTTCTATCCCCATGCCATTCATAATATCCATCCCATATTTGAACGAAAAAGCAATACCTTCCTGTGCCGCACGGATCAGGTGCGCCTTTCCGTGACGCAGGAAATTGATCCCGTGGATCGAACAGGCCGGTTCCCCGTTCGATAAGACACGTTCGGCCCCGTTACCAAAAGGAATGATACTGATGCCCTCGCTCCCCACGGGAATATCTTTGGCCAGTTCATTCATTTCGGCATAACCGATTACTTCGGGAGCCACATTATTCTTTATCCAGGTATTCAGTATCGCTGTCCCGTTAATACACAGCAACACGCCCACACGCGCCTGCCCCGCCAGATGGTTCACATGTGCAAACGAATTTACACGCGACAGCGGGTCATATTTTGCATCTTCATTCACACCGTAAACAACCCCGGACGTTCCCGCGGTAGCCGCTACTTCACCCGGATGAAGCACATTCAGTGAAAGGGCGTTGTTAGGCTGGTCTCCGGCACGGTAAGTGACCGGAATACCGGCTGCCAGGCCCAGTTCCGTAGCTATTTCCGCAGTCATAGCCCCCTGCATGCCAAACGTCGGAACAAGTTCCGGAATAAGCCCCGTCTCAAAACCAAAATAATCATACAGGAACTTCGCCGGCCTGTTCCCTTTAAAATCCCACGCAATACCTTCCGACAGTCCGGAGGCGGTCGTACAGGGCTTACCGGTCATGCGCATAGCGACATAATCACCCGGCAGCATATAATATTTAACCTTTGCATAGTTTTCCGGCTCATGTTCCTTTACCCATGCCAGTTTTGACAGTGTAAAGTTTCCCGGGGAATTAAGCAGGTGCGACAGGCACTTTTCTCCCCCGACTTCGGCAAAAGCCCTCTCGCCGTAAGGTACGGCGCGGCTGTCGCACCAGATAATCGAATCCCGTATCACATGCAAATCTTTATCAACCAGCACCAGGCCATGCATCTGATAAGAAATACCAATCGCAGCAATTTCCGCGGGACTGATCTTCGCTTCCGCCACCACCGATTTTGTTACCTGCTTCAGGTTCTCCCACCACATTTCAGGATCCTGCTCCGCCCATCCGGCTTTCAGCGCCTTTATAGTCATTTCTTTCTTCGGAAAAAAGTCCGTAGCCAACACTTCGCACGTCTCCGAATCAACCAGACTGGCTTTTACCGAAGAACTCCCCAAATCATACCCGAGTAAATACATAATTATTTGATCATTTATTGTTTGTATACTTATACAGCCTGGCAGCCCGGTGAGGCGCATTCTTTTCAACTTCGTCCAGCATCACCAGATTACCCCACTGTTTTATCTTCTTCTGAAAATTACGCACATCCGATTTCACCTGATTAATGGCATCGTACAGCAGACGCAACTGCGACAATGTAAACTTCCGGGGCAGGAGCTTAAACATCAGATCCGGCTCCACCCGAAACCAGTGCTTAATGTATTCCAGCCCTTTCCGGATAATCAGCGAATGATCAAATGCGAGGTTCATTTTCGCTGTTTCACGCACATTATACCAGTTAGCCGACCGGTCTTCCGAGTCAAGTGTGATCTTCCGGTTTGTCTTTATAAGGGCGACATACCCGACCGTCACAATACGTTCTATTTTCGTATGTGTAGTCTTTTCCAGCCAAAGTATATCGCGCGGATCCTCCGAGCGTCCCGGATCGCCAAAACTGTGAAACTGGCTCAGCGGTATATTTTTCAGGCCGGTCAACTCCGTCAAAACACGCGAAGCCGCCTCATCCAGGTTTTCATCCATATAAATAATACTTCCCGGAAGTTTCTTATCATTATAATCACTGTTTTTCTCCTGTATATGACGCTCTATCAAAAGAACATTCAGCTCTTTCCCGTCAAATCCAAACACAACACAGTCCACGGAAACATACGGATTATATAGTCTTATCTTCATCCTGTTCAAACCGGTATTTATAAAACAACCCGACAAAAGTAATTATTCATACCGGAAAAACAATTAAATAAATAAATGTTTTAAAACATACGATCATAGCGCTTTAGATTTTGTATAAAGTACAATATCCACAAACCCGCGCCAGGCACGGCAGAATAACTGAAAAAGTCCCGGCAAGTGAAATGCCGGGACTTTTTCAGTTAAAAAAACAGAAGCGCTTTTTCAGTCTTAAAGCCTAAAAGCCACCCACCCTACCGCACAACAGCCACCTTCCGCCGAAAAGCGCCACCATCAGTAACAATATAAACACCAGGTGTGACAGACAGCCGCGCAATTCCCGGCGGCACCTTCGTCAGGCGAACAAGCGTACCGCCAAGATTGTAAACATATACGGTCGCCGGAGCAGGACGGCTGTTCATCACAGCTATAGCGCCGGGAACAGTATAGACCTTCAGACCGGCGGCAGCGTCGACGACAAATTCATTATCCGTAGGCGTAGAGAGTGTAATCTCAATATCCTGCCGGATGCCGATGATAACGACCGTGCAGGTACCGTCCGCATTGGCTGTGAGCCGCAGGTAGTCTTCCGGCACATCCGCACGGTTTGTCTGCACCTGCGGAGGCGTGCCGTCCGGTGAGGGAACGGCCGGCGTCAGCGTAAAGGTAAAGTTAGCGCCGCTGTTAACTTCGTACGAGCCGGCGGACGGCGAAGTCGTCAGGCCGGCTGTGAACGGGAGCTGCACGCTGTAACGCGCTACGGGCGTCGAGGGAGCGAGGATGATGAACGTGCCAAGCATCCGGCCGGCGATGGCAGTATAGTTCGCGCCCGCGGCAATGTCTACCGTGACGGTGTACTCGCCCGGCTCGGCCGGCACGGTCGTGCTGCCGTTGTACAGGATCGTGATCTCGCCCAGGCCGGTGATGTCCGCTCCGGGTGTGACCGTCACGGGATGCGGCTGGCCGTCGGCGGCGACGTCGCCCAGTTCGAAGTCAAGCGCGAAGGGCGTCGGAACGGCCGGGGCGATCGTGAAGTTACCGAGCGGAAGGCCGTCGATGGCGGCGTAGTACTCGCCCGTGTCGATGTCCACCGTGACGGTGTAGGTGCCGGCGGCGGTCGGGACGTCCGTACTGCCGTTGTAGCGGATCGCGGTAATCTTGCCGGAGCCGGTGAGGTCGGGTCTGACGGCGACCGGCACGGGTTGCGGCTGACCGTCGTAGGTGACGCCGTCCAGCGTGAAGTCAAGGTCGAAGGGTGTCGGCAGGGCCGGCGCGATCGTGTAGGCGCCGAGCGGCAGGTCGGTAATGGCTTCGTAGTTATCGCCCGCGGTGATGTCCACCGTGACGGCATACTCGCCCGGAAGAACCGGTACGACCGTGCTGCCGTTGTACTTGACCGTGATTTCGCCCGAACCGGTGACCCCGTAGCCGGGTGTAACCGTCACAGGCTGCGGATAGCCGTTGTAGTAGACGTCGCCCAAGTAGAAGTCAAGCTGGTAGGGCGTCGGCAGGGCCGGGGTGATCGAGTAGCTTCCAAGTTCCAGGTCGGCGATGGCGATGTAGTTCGTCCCCGCGTCGAGATCAATCGTGACGGTGTAGGCGCCGACGGCGTTCGGGAAGTCCGTGCTGCCGTTGTATTTGACCGCAGTGATCTCGCCCATGCCGGTGATGTCGTTTCTGACGGCGACCGCAAGCGGATGCGCATAGCCGTCGTAGACGAGGTCGCTCAGGGTGAAGCTAAAGGCGGAGACCGTCGGCGTCGCGTCGGTTATCGTAAAATCGCCGAGCAGCATGCCGACAGTATCCTGATAGTTCGCACCCGCGTCGATGTCCACCGTGACGGCGTATGTGTCCACGCCGAGCGGCGGGGTCAGTTCGCCGTTGTAATACACTGCGACGACCTCGCCCAGGCCGGTGACGCCTTCTTTGGCATCAACCGCCACCGGATGTTCCGAACTGTTGTAAACGATGGCCGTCAGGTCAAACGTAAGCTCGTCGATCGTCGGTTTGGCCGGGGTGATCTCGCCTGTCAGCAGGTCGCAGGCCGCACCGTTGATCAGTTCATAGTTGTTTGCCGCCGGGGTATCTTCCAGCGTCACGCCGGCCGTTACCGTTATGCCGCTGTTGACATTGGCATCGGCGTAGGTGGCATCGGTGACGGTGTAATCCTCGTCGAGGACGAGTTCACCGTTCGCCAGGGAGAAATCGAATGTCAGGCTGCTTACTTCGGCGGCGTTCGTACCGTCGTAGATTTTCTCCGCCGCACCGCCGGCGACGCTGATCTTCTTCCGTACAATGTTGCCTGCCAGGTTGTCATAGCCTGCACCGTTGTCCAGGGTGTAGTTGGCGGTCTTCGGGTTATCGACCAGCGACACGTCAGCCGTTACCGTTATGCCGTCATCGACGTCTTTGGAGTCGAAGGCGGCGGCGGTGACGGCATAGTCACCGTCGAGGTCGAAGGTTTCGCCACCCTGGAGGTTGTCGAACGTCAGGGATTCGATCCCGGCGCCGAACGTGCCGTCGTAATCTCTCGTCTTCACCGTGCCGCCGGTCAGGAGGAGGGTTCTTTTGTTGATGACGCCCGTCAGCGGATAACCTGCGCCGTTGCTCAGGGTATAGTTTTTGGACGTCGGGCCGGCAGCTGTCAGTTCTATGGTGGCTTTTACCGGTTTGTCGCTGTCCGCATCGGCGTTGTCGGTGTAGACGGCGGTAACGGTGTAGTCGTCATCGGGAGCGAAACTTTCGGGTGACACCAGGTCGGGGAACGTCAGGCCGGTCACTGTGGCGGTCTGGTTGCCGTCATAGTCTTTCGCCGTTACCGTGCCGCCGGCTGCGGCGACGGACTTCCGGTTGATGTTACCCGTCAGCGGATAGTCCGCGCCGTTGCTCAGGGTGTAGTTTTTGGACGTCGGGCCGGCAGCTGTCAGTTCTATGGTGGCTTTTACCGGTTTGTCGCTGTCCGCATCGGCATTGTCGGTGTAGACGGCGGTGACGGTGTAGTCATCATCGGGGATGAAGCTTTCGGATGACACCAGGTCGGGGAACGTCAGGCCGGTTATGGTGGCGGTGTTGTTGCCATCATAGTCTTTCGGCGTCACTGCGCCGTCGGCGACGGTGATGGACTTCCGGTTGATGACGCCCGTCAGCGGATAGTTCGCGCCGTTGGCCAGGGTGTAGTTTTTGGACACCGGGCCGGCAGCTGTCAGTTCTATGGTGGCTTTTACCGGTTTGTCGCTGTCGGCGTCGGCATTGTCGGTGTAGATGGCGGTGACGGTGTAGTCGTCATCGGGGGTGAAGCTTTCGGGTGACACGAGGTCGGGGAACGTCAGGCTGGTCACGGTGGCGGTCTGGTTGCCGTCGTAGTCTTTCGGTGTTACGGCGCCGTTGGTGACGGTGATTTCCTTTTGGTTGATGACGCCCGTCGTCAGGGTGGCTGTATTGCTGCCGGTCAGGTGGTAGTTGGCGCCTTTTGTGCCGGAGCCTTTCAGCGTTATGCCGGGGACTGTTACCGTTTTGCCGGTGGCGGTGTTTTCGTCGTCGAAGGTGGCGGCGCCGATGGTGAAGTCCGCGTCGAGGACGAGGGTTTCGTTGTTCTCAAGGCCGGAGAAGGTCAGGGATTCTATGGTGGCGTTGGCGTTGCCGTCGTAGTCTTTCGCTTTCACGGTGCCGACGCCGGTGACGGTGATGTCCTTTTTGTCTATTGTATAGTCTCCGAGCGTCAGGGTGGCGGTTTCATAGTTTGTGCTCGTGCCGATCTCCACCGTGACGGGATAGGTGTCCGCATTGGTTGGGGCGTTTATGTTGCCTTTGTACTTGACCGTGATGCTGCCGATGCCGGCTGTGTTCTTCGTGACCGTTAATTCCTGCGGCAAGCCGCTGTAGGTGACGGAGGCGGGCAGGGAGTAGATCAGGTCGCCGTTTACGGGCTTGGCCTGGTTGATTGTGCCCGCGCCGGTCAGCGTATAGCTTTCGCCGCTGCCCAGGTTGGTTATTCTGTAATTGGTTGCCGCGTTATTTGCCAGCGCTATGCCGTTGATCGTTACGTTCTTGCCGGAGCCTGCGTCGGCGTTGGCGAAGGTGGCGGGGCCGAAGGTGTAGTCAGCGGTGAGGTCGAGCGGGCCGTCGGCTGGCAGGACGCCGGCGAACGTAAGCTTTTCTACTGTGGCGGCGTCCGAGCCGTTATAGGTTTTCGCCGCTACCGTGCCGCCGGTGACGGTGATTTCCCTCCGGTTTATCGTGAGGGATTTATTGAGCGGCAGGGTGATGGTGTTGTAGTTTGCGCTCTGGGTGATGTCCACCGTGAGGGGGTATGAGCCGGCGTCTTTCGGCGCGGTCGTGCTGCTGTTGTACTTCACCGTGATGTCGCCGATGCCGGTGTTTGTCTTCGTGACCGTCACCGGATGCGGCTGGCCGTCGTAGGTGATGGCGTTGGCGGGCAGCTGTGAGAGGTTAAGATCGGCGAGCACGGGATTGGCCCGGCCGATCGTGAACTGGCCGAGCGACAGGGTGGCGCCGTTGTAGTTTGTGTTTGAGGTGACCTCCACCGTGACGGTGTATGTGCCGGCATTGACCGGTTCGTTCGTGAAGCCGTTGTACTTCACCGTGAGGCCACCGATGCCGGTGTTGCTCTTCCCGACCGTCGCCGGATGTACCGAGCCGTTATAGGTGGGGGTGGACGGCAGGGAGTATGTCAGATCGGCCGGCTTCGGATCGGCCCTGTTTATTGTATAGTTTCCGAGTTCCAGTTCGACGGCGTTGTAGTTCGTGTTCGCGGCGATGACGGCCGTGACGGCATATGTTTTCACGTCGACCGGATCGGTATCGCTGCTGTTATATTTGTACTTGACCGTGATGTCGCCGATGGCGGCGTTTTTCTTCGAGACCGACACATTCTTCTGTACCGAGCCGTTGTAGGTGACGTTGGTGGGGATGGTGACGTTAAGATCGCCGGTCACGGGCGTAGCCTGGCTTACCGTGAAGCTGACGTTGAAACTTTTGCTGATGCCGTTGCTGCCGCTGACCGTGACCGCGGCGGTGTGTGTGCCGGCGTTCAGGCCGGTCTTGGGTGCGACTTTGAACGTTCCCGCGCCGTTCACGGCGAGGCCGGCAGTCACGGTGCCGGCTTCCGTAACGGTAAAGCTGGTGCCGGGGTTGACTGACAGCGCGCTGATGGACATGTTGCCGGTGTTGGTGACGGTCACGGTCAGCGGCTCCGGTGACGATGCATATCCGTACGTTTCGCCGGGGAGAAAGGTGTAGTCCGCCGTCCGGCTGAGGGAGATCTCCCAGGTGGGCACTCTGAGCGTTTTCCTGTTGTCGTCACGATTGTCGGTACGCGTGTAGATGGCGAAGTAGTCCGTTGCGCCCGCGTGGAGCTGCACCTTTTCGTCGACGGCTGTTGTCGGCAGGTAGAAATAGACCCTGCCGCCGCCGTCGGTTTTCACGTCCCTGATGCCGTAGATGTTGCCCGAAGGAGTCGTGCTGCAGGCCGTGCCGCTGATGCTGCCCGATGTGATGGCGGCGTTTGCCTGCACAGGGTTACCTACCGTCAGGGTGTTGAGGTAAACCGGCGTGCCGTTCGTGCGCTTCGGCTGCGGGCCATTGTGATTATTCATATACACGCTGCCGCCGTCGATAGTGACGGTGCCGTCGGCATCCCAGTATCCGCCGCCGCCGCCGATGCCCGGGTGGGAGGCGCCGTTGAAGTTGTGCCCATGCGCCGCGATCGTGCCGCCGGTGATGGTCACGTTGCAGTTGCCGTTTTCGCCGCCGCCGATGCCCGCGCTGTTTTGGCCGCCGTATGCCGTGACCGTGCCGCCGGTAATTTTAATGACGCCGTTTTTGGCGTGCGTGCCACCGCTGCCGATGCCCGCGGCGTATTTGCCGCCGTTTGCCGTGACCGTGCCGCCGGTGATGGTGATATTACCGTCCTGGCTCTCCGGGCCGCCGCCGATGCCTGCGCCCTGCTCGCCGCCGGTTGCTGTGACCGTGCCGCCGGAAATGGTGATATTACCGAAGTTGCCGAAGGCGCCGCCGCCGATGCCTGCGCCGCCGCCGTGGGCGCCGTTTGCCGTGATCTCGCCGCTGAGGATTTTGACGGTACCGCAGTGGGCGTTGTCGCCGTAGGTGCCGTTTCTACCGCCAATGCCTGCGGCTCCGTAGCCACCCGTTGCCGTCAGGCTGCCGCTCCCCTGAATAGTGAGTTCGGCGTTGTCAACGCCCCTTACCGCTATCGCCGGCCAGTTATCCGGTCCGGTCATACTGTTTGCCCCTTCAAGAACCAGCGTAAGCTTCGAACCGCTATTGAGCATAATCGCGCCCATACTATAGTTCGTGGAAGGCTTTTTAATGGTTGCGTTTTTCAGCGTAACCTTTGCGGTTGCATTCGCAGCAATTTCTATGTGCCTGTAGTCACTCGCGTCACTGCCTGTGACGATTACGTCCGCGCCGTTCGTGATCCTGTAGTACTGAGTGATAGGGACGTATGACCAGCCTATGCCGAAAAGGATAGGCGACGGGGTGGAGAGATCGATGATGTTGCTTGGCTGGGCAAACAGATGGCTGCTGCATGCCGTGAGGAGCAGTGCAAAAAAGCAGGCGCGAAAACGGATATGCGCCCGGCTGAGTGTCTGAACTGTGATTGAGATGGTTTTTTTGATTGTCATGAGAGTAATATGTTATCCGGACCGGGATTCACGGGATTAATGGTTTGTTGCGTATTGTCTGCACCGGGATTTGCCCGGTTTTCCTGATGACAAAAAAATGGAGAACAGGGCATCCTCCATTCTCCATTCTTTGCGGGTGGTAACCCGGCGTATCGCCGGGTGATCATCCGGCACACCGCCGGGTAGTAATCCGGCATACTGCCGGGTGGTAATCCGGCGGTGTGCGGAAGTGACAGGCCGGCCTGCGCAGTACGCATACCTGTCAGACGACCGTGATGATGTTCGGATATTCATATTCACGTACTTCTTTCGTGTAGATGGTCATCTTCGAGATGGACTGCGTGGCGACCTTGACGCGCCATTCGCCCGGGCCGATGCCGGGGGGAAGGACGAACTGGAGCTTTCCCGGCTGGTTGGGCGAGAGCTGGTCGGCAGGGATGCGTACATGGTCGTACATCCCGTCGACAGAGTTGAAGTAAACGCCGATTTCGTCGACTTTGTTTCCCCTGACGGCCAGACGCATGCCCTGTATGAGCGCCATGGCGCCGACGTTGAGCGTGTCGGGCGTACCGACGACGGGGTTGGTGACGGCCTGAATGACGGGGCCGGTCGGCGCGGGCTGTTCGTCTACGCTGATGGTCAGGTCTGTCAGCGCTTCGCGGGCATATTCGCCCTGGATAAAGCTCATGCGGGAGTGTACCTGTGTAGCCGGTACGGGGTGTCCGAGGTCTTTGGCATAGACCACGCCGTTGAACCTGATCGATGCGTGGAAAAGGCCCGTTACGACGTTGTGTCCCTCGCTGACGGCTTCGGCGCATTCGCGCTCAAACAGCTGCACGAAGGCCTTTCCATTTACATTCTCTGTTGCGATTTCCTTCTTTTTCATCCGCCGGATGATGTCGTCCGGATAAAGCGTATCACCGCGGTTCGGAAGCAGATAATAGTCGTTTGCCACATCCTGAGTCAGCTCATTCAAGTGAGCCGTTGCCTTAATTGTTGTCATACCTGTTTAATTTAAAAGTTGTTTGAAGATTATTAATAATAATGGAATGGCCACACAGTAACCTGTGTCCGGTCAAATCCCTGTATGTCTGTACGTCTCCGCCGGCAGTCTCCCCTCCACGGGTTTTTGAATTTACCAAAAGAAATGTATCCGCCCTTTCCAGTGCGGAAAGCAGCGGTCGGAAGCCGGTATCGTATATCATTCTGTTTGTCTGCATTTTCCCTGATTACTTAATTTTAGGTAATACGGCTGCAAACATACAGTGAATTTTTCAAATACGCAACACTTATGACAGTTAAAAATACACAAACCTTTCTTCCCCAGTCCAAAATTCAAAATTACCAATTATTAGTATGCATTTCAAACGCCCGCCAATACGCCGGCAGGCGTGCCCTGTAATACACAGAACTGTCCCGTATATAATAAGGACGGGTGGAGGTTCCCAACTCTTAACTTTCAATTCGATTTGGACAATTCAATATTTATGCTGATATTTGCATCCGCAATCAATAAAATACCCGTCTTTTTGCTAATTGTCACTAAGATTATGCAACAGATTTTATGAACGGATTATTAACTATTTACAGAAAAAAGGACACTCCTCCTTCAATTCTTGCGGAATTACTGAACAAAGGACTGAAAACATTATCCCACAGGGGATCCGACGCCTGCACGTCATTTACATTTAACAGCGGAATGCTTCCCGCCGGCCCTTCCGACGGCACGGCGGCGCGTACCGTAGCCGGCTCCTGCTCGGCAGCAAAGGATGCTTCACCCGTCGCTTCCGGCAACGGACGGCTGCTTTTTTTCGACGGACGGCTGATCAACAAGTCCGAACTGTGCCGGGAGCTGTCGCTGGAAGCCGAACGGGTAACCGACGCGGAAATCGTGCTGCAACTGATCGGGCGTGAAGGCAGCCGGTGCTTCAGGCGGCTCAAGGGGGCCTGGGCGCTGATCTGGCTTGATGCCGGAAATAAAACAATCTACGGCGCCCGCGACCGTTTCGGATGCAAACCTTTATACTTCTGCCACAGCGGCGGACAGTTTGCACTCGCATCCGAAAGCCGTACACTGTATACGCTTTTCGACGATGTGCGCAGCATTAACCGCCGAACCGTCATCGACTACCTGCTCTGGGGCAATATCGGACGGCAGGACCAGTATTTTTTCAGGGATATCTATTCCCTTGAACCGTCACATTTCGTTAAATATGCGACGGAAAGCGGCGAACTGACGGTTGAAAGGTATTATTCCCTGCCCTGCAACCGCAGCCGCGAACCCTACAGCCGCGATGCCGGGGAAGCGTATCCGGAGAAACTGAACCGGCTGCTGACCGATTCCGTGCGCGGAAATATGCAGCTGTTCGACGGGCCTCTGGCGATCGGCGTCAGCGGCGGAACGGACAGTTCCTCGCTCCTCTGCGCGGCGAAAAGGGTTGATCCCCGGAGAGACCTGGTGGCCTATACCACAACCGACAGCTACGATGGCGGCGAAGCCTGCTGGGCGGAAAAAATGGTTCGCCACACGGGGGTCGAATGGGTGAAGGTGGTCTGTACGGCCAAAGATATCGTGGAGCATCTGCCCGAAGCCAACCGCGTACATAACATCCCGCTCTATAACGCCAGCTCGATTACCCAGTACCGCATGATGGAGGAAATAAAAAAGCACGGACAGGCCGTTTTTATCGACGGACAGGGAGGCGACGAAATGCTCGGCGGTTATCCCGATTATTTTCCGCTATTCCTGCAGTCCCTGCGTAAAAACGGAGAATGGGGGCGCTGGTGGCGCGAGCTGTCCCTGGCCGGCAACGCGGGCCTGACAAAAAAGGATCTGCTCCTGCGCCGCCTGAAACTGTGGGCCAAGGCGCATTATTATCATCCGGAAAAACTGGCTCAAAGGAAACGGAAGTTCCAGTACGAATCGTTGATGCCCCGCGAACGGGCGCTTTATTTCCAACAGTCCTCTCCCCTGCCCGAACTGAAAAAGGAGGTGCTGAACGATGCGCTGTTTGAAAGCTATACCCTGTTTTTAGGGAATATCCTGCGCTGGGGCGAACATTCGGCAGCCTCCTATGGCATCGAGTGCATGATGCCCCTGTCAAATGATCCCGACCTGGCGGAATTTGTCTTCTCCATCCCGTCCTCCTACAAGATCCATGATGGCTGGAACAAGTATCTCCAGCGGAAAAGCATGGCAGGTATGGTTCCCGACGAAATCTGCTGGCGGAGACAGAAAATGGGATTTTACATTCCCGAACAGAACTGGCTGAACGAAATGGGCCTCGCCCTGTTCGACACAATACAAAAACTGCATGACCCGGAAGAATGTATCAACAAAAAATACCTGCTCGAAAACCGGAACCGCCTCTACACGCCCGCCAACCTGCTGTTCCAGCAATTCGCCTTCCGCTGTTACAGCTACCTCCTCTGGCGAAACGGGCTATATTAAACGGGATGCTACTCCCACCCGGAATGAGGTGTTACCAACCTGAGTTCGGGATAAGAATACTTTGCTCGGCGTAGCGTCTTCGCTGCACCGAGCTATCATCCTTATTCCGTCACTCCCGCCGTTGCGGAACGCTTGTTGTCAGCGGGATTTCCCGGCGTAACATGCAGCTGGCGCGACCGGCGAGGTAGAGGTAATAGTCGTTTCCGAGGTCGGCGTCGAGGGGCAGGAAATAGCTGTCGCCGGCGGGGACTTCGGTGGCGCATTTGAAGATTGCCGTACCTTCGTCTATCTCGTCGAACATGGCGAGGTAGAGCATTTCGGCGCCGTTACCGATATGAGTAGAGAGCTGTTTCCAGTAGAAACTGCCGCGGTTGCGGGGGATCGGGCGCGAATTTTTGTTCATGTTCACCCACGAGAAACCGGGGAATGCCAGGGGCGCGTAATCCAGTTTGTTTGACTTGCACCACTTGATGTCGTCCTTCACGATTTGGGCGAAGCGCGGGAACGATTCCTCGTTGAAGCGTCCGACGAGCCAGGGCATCACGACGTCGCATTTCCTGATCAGGCGATGCAGTTCGGGATCGTCGAGCGTGTCGTCACCCATCAGTCGCCAGTGGGTGGGCACGCCGATGAGGATGCTGAAACCACGCTCGCGCAAGGCGTCGATGATGATTTCCGCTTCACGGAAACCGTAGCGGCGGCGATCGTTGAAGCCTACGCCCCAGACGGCTACCAGCGGTTTGCCGTTGTGGTGCAGATATGAAGGGTTGTTTTTGCGCTCCCGGATGTCGTATTCGGCGGAGATGGCGTCGATGTCGTCCAGGACAAGCTGTTCATCGCCGGGAACCATCCCGCTCAGGTCGTACATGACGCTGATGGCGCGGTTGTTGATGTTCGCCGCGTTGATTGCCGAGCGCCAGACGCGGTTCAACTGGTTGTAGCTTTTCGGACGCTTGATCTCGGATACGAAACGCTGCACGAAAACACCGTCGATGTCGTATTCGCGCATCCAGCGGAAATGTGTCTCGACCGTCGATTCGTCGTATTCGCTCATCACGTATGCCGGACTGCCGTCGGCAAACGAAAATTCGGTCCTGTATGTCTTGCCGTATTCCGAGACGTCGGGCCACATGTCAATCGTGCATATCCCCGGCTGAAACAGGCCGTCGCGCCCGCAGTAGTGATACCAGCCGCGGTCGGAACCGTCGCCCGGGCAACTGAACCAGCCCTGATAGCCCGCCATCGCCAGACCTTTGTACGTGTCGTAGGTCTTTGCCGAAAGGACGGCGTCCGGACGGACAGCTTTTTCGATGAAATCGACGATGAGGCTCGGGTTCGGGAAGCTGTGCGGATGATGCTTGAAGCCTTTCTTTTCGATGAGGGTAATGTCGCCGCCCTTCTCGCGGATTTTCTTCTCGAAGGGGAAGGCGTTCTGGGAGTTGACGGCTGCATCGTCGAGTTCGGCGCAGAGAATCAGTATCGGGTAATTGCCTTTGACGATGGCGTCGATTTTGTCTATCGGGCTTTCGTTGAAGTTTTTAATCTGCGAGCGCTCGACGCCCCAGTTTTCACGGATACCCCGCGTGATTTCGTTTTCGGGCTTTTCCGTGCCGTCGGGACCGCAGTACATCGCTTTCATGTCGAGCAGGGGATTATCGACATAGACGGCGGCGACCTTGTCGGGATTGGCTGCCGCCCAGTTGAAAACGTACACGCCGCCGCGGCTCATGCCTTCGAGGACTGCCTTGCGGCTTAAGCCGCCTTCATGCAGCAGCTTGTGGAACTGATTCCATTCGTCGATATTCTGTTTATTGCCCATCCGCTCTGCCTGGTCGTTGTAAACCAGATGATAGCCCCGTTCGAGCAGGGCGATTTCGGTCTGCGGCTCGTGTCCGAAGAAGCGCACGTGCCATATCCAGGGATGAGCGGCTGCCGTCCTTTTCGGCTTCACGACCTTGCTTTCGCGGCCGTTAAAGCGGAAGGTCGCGCACTGATAGCCGGCATAGTTGCTCACCGCGTACTCAATTCCCGCTTTGTCCAGCGCCTTGAAGATGTCGAACGAGGCGTCGACGGGAAAGGTGATTTGCTGGAACATCCGTTTCGCCATGATTTCCGAGCCTTTCAGGTTGGGATGAATGCCGTCGGGAATCAGGTCGGGACGGTCTGTCAGGAGCGGGTACATGTCGATGGTCTCGACATTTTCCTCGAAAGCCGCTTTGCGCAGGTGCGGCGTGACTTCGTTGCGGCTCACGGGGTCGAAAATGCCATTCTCGTCTTTCACGAAGAAAGCGGTGGGTAGCACAACGATGACCCGCGGATGCGAGGGCAAGTCGCTGAACGCGCGTACCATCTCGCGACAGTCCTGTTCGAGTTCGCCATAGAAGGGACGGTTGACGGCTTTGGCGTCGTTTCCTCCCAGGTCGATAAAGACGATGTCGGGATTGCTCTTCAGCGCTTTTTGATACGCTTCGGTTTTCCAGTAGGGGAAGTTCCCCTTCTTCAGCATGGTAGCGCTCGGGAC